>NZ_JBHVKN010000408.1:0-1016 GCF_042798075.1 Nocardioides sp. NPDC057772 | reverse complement strand
CCTCCCTCGGCTCGTGGGACGCGTCCACCGTCGGCTCCTACAGGTACCCCGGCACCGACACCTGGGCCCACGTGATCCCGCTCGCTCTGGACCCGGAGCGTGAGCCGGTGGCGGGCGTGCTCACCCGCCACCCGGACGGCTACCACCTCGTCACGATCCTGACACGGCGTACGGCCTTCTGGAACGTCGCCAGCGTCGGCCGGGTTCCGCCGTCCTGGCTCGACGGCGCCCCTCTCGACGGCGCCCCTCTCGACGGCTCCCCTCTCGACAGCGCCCCTATGGACAGCCCATCGACCGCTCCGTGATGGGAACGGATCGAACCGTACCGTCACCGGCGCGAACGAACTTTCATTCGGCCTACGGGAGCGAATGAAAATTCGTTCACGCGTCGAGACCGGGTGAAAGTTCGTTCACCCCCTGGCGCCGGAATGAAAATTCATTCGACTCCACGAGCCGAATGAATTTTCGTTCCCCGTGAAGGATCAGTCCTCCGGGTCGTAGCCAAGGTTCGGCGAGAGCCAACGCTCGGCCTCGGCCATCGTCCAGCCCTTGCGCTGGGCGTAGTCGGCGACCTGGTCCTGGCCGAGACGGCCCACGACGAAGTACTGCGAGTCGGGGTGGCCGTAGTAGATGCCGGAGACCGACGCGCCCGGCCACATCGCCATCGACTCGGTGAGCTCGATGCCGGTGTTCTTCTCGACGTCGAGCAGCGACCAGATGGTCTGCTTCTCGGTGTGGTCGGGACAGGCCGGGTAGCCCGGAGCGGGGCGGATACCGGCGTACTTCTCGGCGATCAGGTCCTCGTTGGGCAGCTGGCCGTCACCGCCCTCGTCGGCGGCGTAGCCCCAGAACTCGGTGCGTACGCGCTGGTGGAGCCGCTCCGCGAACGCCTCGGCCAGGCGGTCGGCCAGTGCCTCCAGCATGATCGCGGAGTAGTCGTCGAGGTCGTCCTTGAACGCCTTGACCCGCTCGGGCAGGCCGATGCCGGCGGTCACCGCGAAGGCACCGACGTGGTC
>NZ_JBHVKN010000407.1:0-1035 GCF_042798075.1 Nocardioides sp. NPDC057772 | reverse complement strand
CCGACCCCCATGGGCGCCGGCCGGTCGGCCGCTGCGTACGACCCTCGCACGACCCCGCACAACCAGAGAGGCCCTCACAGTGAATCGAAGAAGTGGCGCACCCGGCGCGCCCCGGATGGCGGCGACCGTGGTCGCGGCCGCACTGCTCGCCACGGCGCTGCAGACGGCCACACCGGCCTCGGCGGCAGCACCCCCGAAGCCGCCGTCGGACGCGAAGCTGGCCGCCGAGCCCGCCCGTCACGAGGCGACGCGGGAGCAGTTCTACTTCGTGCTGCCCGACCGGTTCGCCAACGGCGACACCTCCAACGACAAGGGCGGCCTGACCGGCTCGCGGCTGTCGACCGGGTTCGACCCGACCGACAAGGGCTTCTACCAGGGCGGTGACCTGCAGGGCCTGACCGAGCGACTCGACTACATCAAGGGCCTCGGCACCACCGCGATCTGGATGGCGCCGATCTTCGAGAACAAGCCGGTCCAGGGGGAGGGTGCGAACGCCTCGGCCGGCTACCACGGCTACTGGATCACCGACTTCACCCAGGTCGACCCCCACTTCGGCACCAACGAGGACCTCGAGACGCTCATCGACGCGGCACATGCCAAGGGCATGAAGGTCTTCTTCGACGTCATCACCAACCACACCGCCGACACCGTCGACTACGCCGAGAAGAAGTACGGCTACCGCCCCAAGGGCGCTTTCCCCTACCTGGACGCCGAGGGCCGCCCCTTCGACGACGCCGACCCGGCCTCGGACAGCGCGAAGGTCGATCGGGACTCGTTCCCCTACACCCCGGCCAACACCGGTGAGATGGTCCCGTCCTGGCTCAACGACCCGACGCTCTACCACAACCGCGGCGACTCCACCTGGGAGGGCGAGTCGACCACCTACGGCGATTTCAGCGGCCTGGACGACCTGTGGACCGAGCGTCCCGAGGTCGTCGAGGGGATGAAGAAGATCTACCAGCGCTGGGTCCGCGACTTCGACATCGACGGCTTCCGCATCGACACCGTCAAGCACGTCGACCTGGACTACTGGAC
>NZ_JBHVKN010000406.1:0-1051 GCF_042798075.1 Nocardioides sp. NPDC057772 | reverse complement strand
GGGGAGGGCGGGTCGATGTCCCGTCCCAGCCAGGAGGAGAGCGGGGTGTTGCGCACGCCGGCCTTCGAGGCCGGACCTGATCGACGAATACGCCACGACCACCGGCGCCGTCCTCGGCGGCCGCGACGGCCGCGTACGGCCGCCTTCGTCATGGAGCAGCCGGACTCGGCTGCCTTCCTGATCGTCGACTCGGCCCATATCGAGCACCCGACGATGCCGCTGTGCCCGTTCATCGACGGCTGGGAGACGGTCGAGGAGATGGCGGCCGGCCTCGGGGTCCCCTACGAGACGCTCAACCAGACGCTGACCTCCTACAACACCCATGCGGCCACCGGCGAGGACCCGGAGCTCCACAAGGCGCCGGAGTGGACCGAGCCGCAGGACACCGGCCCCTGGGGCGCCTACGACCTCTCGCTGGGCAAGGCGATGTATGCCGGCTTCACCATGGGCGGACTGGCGACCACGGTCGAAGGAGAGGTACGCCGCGAGGACGGCTCCGCGATCGCCGGGCTCTACGCCGCCGGCGCCTGTGCTGCCAACCTCGCCCAGGACGCCAAGGGCTACGCCTCCGGGATGCAGCTCGGCGACGGCTCGTACTTCGGGCGTCGGGCCGGCCGGCACGCCGCCGGGCGGTGACCCCGCCGCCCCGAGCGCCGGTGACAGGAGTCACAATCCCGGCACCTCCGGTGAGACCGCTCGCCGGCCGGCACGCGCGGCCAGCTAGTCTGTGAAGACGCTCACCGAGCGAACTGTTGCCATATCACATATCCCTCCGAACGTGAATGGCTTCAGTAAAAATTGGGACTTTGTGCCCTACGCGCGGCGCGAGCTCGGCTGGTTATGTATACGCGACGCCGCGGACATCGCCAGTGCCTGGCTCCCGACGCGTCCGCAGGCCATCGGTCCCCACTCGACGCCTGGCGCCGTACTAGCCGAAAGGAATCCCTATGTTCGACTTCCGGAGCCCGGCCGGCCTCATGGTCGTCGCCGCCCTGGTCGTCATCGCGCTCGTTGTGGTCGGTGCTGTCTTCGGCAACAGCCCGTCTTGATC
>NZ_JBHVKN010000405.1:0-1084 GCF_042798075.1 Nocardioides sp. NPDC057772 | reverse complement strand
GGCCGGTCCCGCGACGCGGGGCCGGCCGATGCGCATATCCCGGCCCGCTGGCGGGTACGGCGCAGAAATGCGTTGTAGCAGGTGAGGTGGGTCCTGTACGTGGATTGTGCGGTTTTTCCGCGCTGCGGACCAATATGGGTGCAGTTTCGGTGTGTTAGTTGAGTGGAGCACGATCCCGGGCTACATTCCGGGCACGCACTCCGCACCGACTCGGCGGCGCGAAGTGACGGCAGGAGAAAGGGGACTCCATGTCTGTACCGATGAGGTGTCGCGCCAGCGCGGCAGTCGGGCACGTCCAAGTGATGTTGCCCGAGCTTTCTGGGAATACCAGCTCCTACGTCATGGCTTCCACGTCGGTGGCCACGGCGAGCGTCTAGCCATACCTGACCACCGTGCGGCCCGGGGGGCCGTGTCTCACACCAGAAAGCGAGTGCCGTGCCTAAGAAAGCAACCAAGACCGTCGTCTCTCCTGACCAGCTGAAGGTCAAGGACGGCGAGGACCCGTGGACCAAGGACGAGCTCAACGAGGTCGTCGACGAGCTCCACGAGATGAGGGCTCACAGCCTCGAGGTGCTCACCGCCCTCGAGACGGAGCTCTCCGGCCTGATGAAGGACTCCGGCGACGGCGCCGGCCAGGACCAGGCCGACATGGGTGCGACCAGCTTCGAGCGTGACCACGAGCTGACCGTCGTCAACAGCGAGAAGGACAAGCTGGCGCAGATCGAGCGGGTCCTGGGCTATCTCGAGGACGGGACCTACGGCATCTGTGAGTCCTGCGGGGAGCCGATCGGCAAGATGCGGCTCATGGCGTTCCCGCGTGCCACACTGTGCATGACATGCAAGCAGCGCGAGGAGCGTCGCTGAGCGACGCACACACCGGTCCTGAGTCCGACGTGCGCCCTGTTCGGTGGGCAGAGTTCGCGACCGTCGCAGTGTTTCTGCTGGTCATCGACCAGATCACGAAGCTCTGGGCGGTCGCGACGCTCGTTCCCGGGCAGCCGCAGGAGTTGATCGGCTCGGTGCCGGCGTCGGGTCGATCGCGGCGCGCATCGCGTCCTCGCCCGGGTTGGCGATGGGCGTGGGC
>NZ_JBHVKN010000404.1:0-1115 GCF_042798075.1 Nocardioides sp. NPDC057772 | reverse complement strand
TGTTCTGACCGGGGAGGTTGGGCACGCGGTCGATCGGTGACTTGCCCCTGAGGCTGGTGTGGCCGCGGTGGTGATTGTAGTGGTGCAGCCATTTGGGGTAGGCGGCTGTGCGGTCGGCCTCTGAGAGGTAGGCGCACGCGTAGGCCCATTCCTCGAGCAGGGTGCGGTTGAATCGCTCGACCTTGCCGTTGGTCTGGGGCCGGTAGGGGCGGGTGCGGCGGTGCTTGACCTGCTTGCCGAGGGTTTTGGCCCATAGCTGGCTTCGGTAGCAGGAGCCGTTGTCGGTGAGCACGGCCTTGACGGTGATGCCGTGGCTGGCGAAGAACTTCCTGGCTCGCTTCCAAAACGCTGCGGCGGTCTCCTTGCGCTCATCGCCGAGGATCTAGGGGTAGGCTAGCCGGGAGTGGTCGTCCACGGCGTGGTGGAGGTAGACGTAGCCGCGTGAGGGTGACGCACCGGCGCGGGCAGCGCGATCTGAGGCCGCACCGGACCGCTTGTGCTGCTCCGAGCCACGTCCGAACACGCGCCAGCCGCCACCGTCGGGGATCCGGCCGAGTTTCTTGATGTCGACGTGGACCAGGTCGCCGGGCGCGTTGTGCTCGTAGCGGCGCTTGTCCCGAGACGAGGTCTTGGTTCGGGTGCCGGTGGCTGGGTCGGTCCACTTCAGTCGCGGGCAGCCGTAGCGTCGAAGGACCTGGTGAACCGTGGAGGGGTTCTGGCCGAGGTGGTAGGCGATCCGGGCCGGCCCCCAGCGACGGGTCACCCGCAGCTTCACGATCCGCCGTTCGGTCCGCTGCGGCAGCTGACTCGGGCAGCGGTGGGGGCGGGAGGATCGGTCGACCATCCCGGCCTTTCCGAGTTCGCGGTAGCGCTGCGCCCAACGGCGCGCGGTGGTGACGCCGACCGAGAACCGCTCGGCAGCCCGGGCATAGGGCCAGCCCCTGTCGATGACCAGTTTGGCCAGACGCAGACGTCCGGCTGGTGTGAGGGTGGCGTTAGCGTGGGACATGAAGACCTCCGTGGTGGATGTGGGTGCGTGGTAGCTCCACACCTCACCCGGAGGTCTTCGTCATGATCCAGCCGACCCGCCGTACCTAACGTCCGTGATCAGAACA
>NZ_JBHVKN010000403.1:0-1141 GCF_042798075.1 Nocardioides sp. NPDC057772 | reverse complement strand
ACGCCGGGGATCTGCTCGACCTGGTCGGTGACCTTGCCGGCGCAGCCGCCGCAGGTCATGCCGGAGACGGTGTAGGTGGCGTTGGTTGCCATGGGGTGAACCTTTCTCGTGGGTTCCGCGCCCGGGTTGGGCCGGTTGTTCGGTCCTGCCGGCGAGGCAGGTCCTCTGGGATCCCGATTCGTCTCGAGAATCCAGAAGTGTGGGGTCAGGCGTTGACCGGCTCGGGCCGGGACGCTTCGGTGACGTCGGTTTCGGTTCGTGGGTCGCTGTTGGTCGCTCGGAAGCCGCGCAGCCGCAGGCTGTTGGACACCACGAACACCGAGGAGAACGCCATGGCGGCTCCGGCGAGCATCGGGTTGAGGAGTCCGGCGGCCGCCAGCGGGAGGGCGGCGACGTTGTAGGCGAAGGCCCAGAACAGGTTGCCCTTGATGTTGCCCAGGGTGCGCCGGGCGAGTCGGATGGCGTCAGCGGCGGCGCGGAGGTCTCCGCGGACCAGGGTGAGGTCGGATGCTTCGATGGCGACGTCGGTGCCGGTGCCCATGGCCAGGCCGAGGTCGGCCTGAGCCAGTGCCGCGGCGTCGTTGACACCGTCCCCGACCATGGCGACGGTCTTGCCCTCTTGCTGGAGTCGTTTGATGACATCGACCTTCTCCGACGGCATCACCTCAGCGATGACGGTGTCGGGCCCGGCCTCGATGCCGACGGCGGTCGCGACCGCCGTGGCGACGGTGGCGTTGTCTCCGGTGAGCAGCACCGGGGTCAGCCCCAGGCTGCGCAGCTGACTGATCGCCTCGGCAGAGGTCGGCTTGATCGCATCGGCCACGACCAGGACCCCGCGGGCTCGCCCGTCCCAACCGACAGCCACCGCGGTCTGGCCCTTCTCAGCAGCGTCGGTCATCGCCGCCTCCAGCGGCGGCGTCAAGTGCTGGGACCACTCAGCGAGCAGCCGCGGCCGTCCGACCAGGACGGCGTGCGAGACCTCCCCGTCGACGATGATCCCCTGCACCCCCAGGCCTTCGATGTTGGCGAAGTCTTCGACCGCCGGGAGGTCACCGACCTGAGCGGACGCGCCCTTGGCGATGGCTTGTGCGATCGGGTGCTCGGACGCGTTCTCCAGGGCGCCGGCGAACCGCAGCAGCTC
>NZ_JBHVKN010000402.1:0-1145 GCF_042798075.1 Nocardioides sp. NPDC057772 | reverse complement strand
CACCCAGGGCACCTCCGGCGTCGGTCCCGCAGACTTCCTAGACGCGCTGCTCGGACGTGAGCAGGCGCACGGCGCCACCGCGTCGACCATGGAGATCATCACCGGCTCACGCATCCCTCGGCTCGCCGCGGGCATCGCGGTCGGGTTCGCCCTCGGCGTCGCTGGGGCGCTCCTGCAGTCGCTCGCGCGCAACGCCATGGCGGCTCCGGACACCCTCGCGGTGACGGGCGGCGCCTACTTCGCGGTCACCCTGGTCGCCGCCCTCGGCCTGTCGGTCCCGCTGTGGGCCTCCGGCATCACGGCTTTCCTGGGTGGTCTGGTGGCCGCCGGCATCGTCCTCGCCCTCGCCGGCGGCGCCGGTACGTCGACGACCCGGCTGATCCTGGCCGGGTCGGCCGTCGCGCTCGCCCTCCAGGCCGCGACATCGACGCTGCTCATCCTCTACTCCGAGGAGACCACGAGCCTGTTCGCCTGGGGCAGTGGTTCGCTGAGCCAGCTCGGGCTGCGGGCGTTCTGGCAGGTGGCCCCGGTCGTCGTGGGGGCGACCGTGTGCGGTCTGCTGCTGGCCCGCCGGCTCGACCTGCTCTCGGCGGGCGACGACGCCGCCTCGGTCCTCGGGGTCCCGGTGCGCTCGACCCGTGCGGTCGGGACCGTGCTCGCGGTGCTGCTGACCTCGGCGTCGGTGACGCTGGCGGGACCGATCGGCTTCGTCGGGCTGTGCGCGCCGGTCCTCGTCCGCCTGCTCGGCCGGCTCGTCCCGACGCTCAACCGCCACGCCGTGCTGCTGCCGGCCGCGGGTCTCGTGGGTGCCCTCGTGGTCGTGGTGGCGGACGTCGTCGTCCGCGCCGCGCTCGGTGCCGACAAGGCCATGTCCGTGCCCACCGGTGTGACGACGACGATCGCCGGTGCGGTCGTGATGGTGCTCCTCGCCCGCGGCGGGCGCGACTCCGGGCCGACCCGTCGCCCGCCGGGCGCGACCGTCACCATCCGCAGCAGGCTCCGCTTCCTGGTCGTGCTCGTCCTCCTGCTGGCGCTGACCGTCGGGGCCACCGTGGTCGGTCTGCTCGCCGGACACCAGTGGCTCTACACCGGCGACATCGTCGCCTGGCTGCGGAACCAGGGCATCCCGCTGGTCCAGTTCGCCC
>NZ_JBHVKN010000401.1:0-1149 GCF_042798075.1 Nocardioides sp. NPDC057772 | reverse complement strand
AAACCACAGTTTCGTCACCCACAACTGCAGATTCGGCAGGGGCTGTCAGCGGCGGCGGAACTCGCGGAGCGCCAAGGCCGCGGCGAGACCCACGACGACACCGAGGAGCGTCTCGGCGAAACGTGACCACAGCAGGGCGTCGACGGGCTGTGGGTGCCCGAGCTGCACCATCAGCAGCGAGAGCGGCGTGATGGCGACGAGCGCGAGGCCGTAGTGACGCCCGACGAGCAGCTCGGTGACGGCCTGGAGCGCGGCGACGACCACCGCGACGACGAGGGCGGGCAGGGAGACCGAGAGCAGCACGGCCGCCAGGACGAGGCCGACCACGGTGCCCACGACGCGCTGCAGTCCGCGGGTCGTCTGGGCCATCAGCCCGGTGACCCCGAACGGCACCGCTGCGGCCACCATCGCCCAGTAGGTGTGGCTCAGCCCGAGCGCGGTCGAGACGGTGCCGGCGACCACGACCGCGACGACGACCGCCGTCGCATGGTCGATCCGGACCTCACCCCGGTTCGCCTCGACCGAGGCGCCGTTGCCGGCCAGCCGCTCCTCGAGCACGCCGAGGGCCACCGCGATCAGGGCCGCGGCCACGGCCACCCCGGCCGCGACCGAGACCCCGGACAGGGTCACCGGAAGCGCCGCGCACGTCGCCACCGCGAAGACCGGGAACATCGGCCCGGGCGGTCGCAGCACGAACCGGTCCGACAGCATAGACCCGGCCGCGGCCCACACCGCGGCGACCGGGATGACGAGCCAGGCCCGGTGCGACGAGGTCGCGACCAGGGCGCCGCACAGCACGGCGAGACACATCAGTGCTCCGGCCGCGGCCTGGGCCCGCCAGCGTCCCCGCAACGGCTGGCGGCCACCGTAGATCGAGGCGAAGGTGCCGAAACAGGCGTACGCGGCCAGCTCGATGTGTCCGGTCACGGCCAGCGCCACCAGGCCGATCAGCAGGGTCACGCTCGCCCGCCACGCGGGCGAGTGGCTTCCGGGTGCCGGGGAGACGCGTACGGCCTCCTGCATCAGCCGCTCGAGGCTGCTGCGTCAGCTGCCTGACCCGTCTCGTCCCTGCTGTACCGCCCTCATCGCACCAGTCACCCTACGGCCGCCGGGGGTAGTCCAGGGAGTTTCCGTCGGTTACCAGCCGGT
>NZ_JBHVKN010000400.1:0-1202 GCF_042798075.1 Nocardioides sp. NPDC057772 | reverse complement strand
CGCCGGCTGGCGCGCGCGATTCTTCGCCTCGGTCCCGAGCAACCTGAAGAACCCGGCCTGGCTCGCCGAGCAGGCCACCTCGCTGGGTGCCGAGACCGGACTGAAGGTCACGGTCTGGGGCGAGGACCAGCTCGCGGCGGAGGGCTTCGGCGGCATCGTCGCGGTCGGTCAGGGCTCGGCCACCCCGCCGCGGCTGATCCGGCTCGACTACACGCCACGCAAGGCCGGCCGGCTGAATTCGCTGAAGACGGCACCGACGATCGTGCTGGTCGGCAAGGGCATCACCTTCGACACCGGCGGGCTCAACATCAAGCCCGGTGACGGCATGATCAACATGAAGCGTGACATGACCGGCGGTGCGGTGGTGCTCGCGGTGATGGCGGCGCTGGCCGAGGTCGGCTGCCGGGTCAAGGTCGTCGGCCTCATCGCCTCCGCGGAGAACGCGATCTCCGGATCAGCGCTGCGCCCCGGCGACGTCGTCACCCACTACGGCGGCCGCACCTCCGAGGTCACCAACACCGACGCCGAGGGTCGCCTGGTGCTCGCCGACGCGATGGCCTACGCCGTCGACAAGATCAAGCCGGCCGCCATGGTCGACATCGCCACCCTGACCGGTGCGATGCGGGTGGCGCTCGGGCAGACGATGGCGGGCTACTTCGCCGACGACGACGCGCTGGCGTCCCTGCTGAGCGAGGCGTCGGAGCTCTCCGGCGAGACGCTGTGGCGGATGCCGCTGGTGGCCGACTACGAGGAGAAGCTCGCCTCGAAGGTCGCCGACGCCGACAACGCTCCCGGTGGCCCCGGCGCGATCACCGCCGCGCTCTTCCTGCACCACTTCACCGGCGGCATCCCGTGGGCACACCTCGACGTGGCCTGCGGCGACGCCTACGCCGACGTCCACGAGCTCACCCCCGGTCCGACCGGCTTCGGTGCCCGGGTGCTGCTGACGTGGCTGGCCGACGCCGACCCGCTGGCTGGCGTAGGTTCCTGACGAGACGTCACCCCGGTCGGCCGAGACGTCACCCCGGTCGGCCGAGACGTCATGTACGTCGGCCGAGCTGGCACGCAGGTGTCACTTCGGCCGACGGGGTTGACCTCTGGGCTAGATGTTCTGACCGGGGAGGTTGGGCACGCGGTCGATCGGTGACTTGCCCCTGAGGCTGGTGTGGCCGCGGTGGTGATTGTAGTGGTGCAGCCATTTG
>NZ_JBHVKN010000399.1:0-1224 GCF_042798075.1 Nocardioides sp. NPDC057772 | reverse complement strand
GGCGGGCACTGAAACGCCCGTCAGGTACATGAAGAGCCCATCAAGCGTCGCGACGTATCTCGCTATTCGGTTTGCTTCTGACATCAGGCTGCGGAGCGGGCGAAGGCTGCGCGAATCTTGGCAGCGACCCGCTCAGGGTTGGCTAGATCAGCCCAGGTCAGCCGAATGCACCGCCAACCGGTGAGGTCTTCGATCATCTCCTGCCGACGTTTCTCTCTCAGCACCACGTCGGTAACCGACTCGCCCTCGCGCAGCAGCTCCTGATACTTGATACGCCCATCGAACTCCACCCACACGCCGTACTCGGGCCACGCGAAGTCGAGCCGAGCGACGACGTTCCCGAATTCGTCATGCACCTCGTACTGCGGGCATGGCATGGGTAAGGCTTGAGCGAAGCACAGATGGAGCATCCTCCCCTCACCGACCGACTCGATGCGTCCGTCCGCGAGCCGAAGAACCAGGTCCGTGGTCAGAGTCTGGGGCCAACGATCGATCGTGCCGGCGTACCGCTGGACGACCTGTTCCATCGTGACCAGCTTGCGGTGGAGGAGGCAGCTCGCGAGGACGAGGCCGACCTCAACCGGTGCAATGGTGGTGACCTCGAGCAGGGCCCGCACCGGCGACGTGACATCGACGTCGCCTAGACGAATGACATCACTCTCGATCAAGCGCCCGCGGTGCTGCTGGATCCCGGCTTCCTTGCGCCCGCTCCTTCCGTCTCGTCTGGTCAAGTGCAGGTGGTGAAGGTCGAGCCCCCAAACCGGCACCGCTTCTGGGTAGAGGGAAATCGCGGAGCTATGGGAGATCACCACCTCCGTCTTCGCCTGCTTCGCAGCAGCCCTGGCACGAACCGCATGCCTGGAGCGCTCGTCGAGTGCTGCGTACGGCGCAGCGTTCACATATGCCCCACGTCGGGCACGCGCCAGGTGGCCCGATCGGACGGCTCGCAGGATCCCAGCGTCGTCGTAGCCGGACGCGAGCAGCTCCCGCCGCAGCTGAATGGGCATCAGACGTACGTCATCTGGCTCAAGGTTCATGCCGCTCACCCTGACGGTGAGCCACGACATTTTCGGCCAACTGGAAGGCCACTGTGGATAACTCGATCTCCAAGCGGAGCTGTGGAGACTGATCGGCCCGTTGGCCCAGCAACTTGGGCCGCTGATTGAGACGGTCAGAGAACTTGACAGTCGCTTCGTGTGCTTGACGGCCGTTTCAGTGCCCGCC
>NZ_JBHVKN010000398.1:0-1231 GCF_042798075.1 Nocardioides sp. NPDC057772 | reverse complement strand
GAAGGGATCGGTCACGTGTGCTTCAGATGGTTAGCATCATGCGCCTCATCATGGGCGTCACTTCGCCGGTACGGGAATATCAACCTGTTATCCATCGCCTACGCCTTTCGGCCTCGGCTTAGGTCCCGACTAACCCTGAGCGGACGAGCCTTCCTCAGGAAACCTTAGGCATTCGGTGGAGGGGATTCTCACCCCTCTTTCGCTACTCATACCGGCATTCTCACTTCTAAGCGCTCCACCAGTCCTTCCGGTCTGGCTTCACAGCCCTTAGAACGCTCTCCTACCACTGTTCGAAGAACAGTCCGCAGCTTCGGTGATACGTTTAGCCCCGGTACATTTTCGGCGCAGAGTCACTCGACCAGTGAGCTATTACGCACTCTTTAAATGGTGGCTGCTTCTAAGCCAACATCCTGGTTGTCTAAGCAACTCCACATCCTTTTCCACTTAACGTATACTTTGGGACCTTAGCTGGCGGTCTGGGCTGTTTCCCTTTCGACTACGGATCTTATCACTCGCAGTCTGACTCCCAAGGATAAGTCATCGGCATTCGGAGTTTGACTGAATTCGGTAACCCGGTAGGGGCCCCTAGTCCAATCAGTGCTCTACCTCCGAGACTCTTACCTTGAGGCTAGCCCTAAAGCTATTTCGGAGAGAACCAGCTATCTCCAGGTTCGATTGGCATTTCACCCCTACCCACACCTCATCCCCGCACTTTTCAACGTGCGTGGGTTCGGGCCTCCATTCAGTGTTACCTGAACTTCACCCTGGACATGGGTAGATCACCTGGTTTCGGGTCTACGACCACGTACTCATGCGCCCTATTCAGACTCGCTTTCGCTGCGGCTCCGCATCTTCTGCTTAACCTTGCACGGGATCGTAACTCGCAGGCTCATTCTACAAAAGGCACGCCATCACCCGTTAACGGGCTCTGACTACTTGTAGGCACACGGTTTCAGGATCTCTTTCACTCCCCTTCCGGGGTGCTTTTCACCTTTCCCTCACGGTACTGGTTCACTATCGGTCACTAGGGAGTATTTAGCCTTGGGAGATGGTCCTCCCGGATTCCGACGGAATTTCACGTGTTCCGCCGTACTCAGGATCCACTCAGGAGAGAACGAAGTTTTGACTACAGGGCTGTTACCTCCTATGGCGGGCCTTTCCAGACCTCTTCATCTACCTCGTTCCTTTGTAACTCCGTATAGAGTGTCCTACAACCCCAAGAGGCAAGCCT
>NZ_JBHVKN010000397.1:0-1294 GCF_042798075.1 Nocardioides sp. NPDC057772 | reverse complement strand
GTCGGTCGGCCCGTCGGGGCCGGCCGCCGGAAGGCCCTGGAGGCGGGCGAGGAAGCTCTCGCTGGGGGGCGGGGGCGCCGCCGGCCCATTCGCAGAGTTCGGTGTGCTGCCTCCCGGCGATCTGCGCATGGCGCTGGCCGCCCTGTGCGGCGCCGACCGCTGGGACGACACCTGGGCGCAGGTGCTGCAGCACCGCTTCGCCGGCGAGGGCGAGATGCGCGGCCACAACCTCGGCAACCTGCTCATCGTCGGCCTGTGGGAGCAGCTCGGCGACCACGTCGAAGCGCTCGACTGGGTGGGCCGCCTGCTGGGCGCCAAGGGCCGGGTCCTGCCGATGGCGCTGGTGCCGATGGACATCGTCGCGGACGTACGCGGGCTGGTGCCGGGTGATCCTGCGGCGCTCACCTCGGTGCAGGGCCAGGTCGAGGTCGCCAGCACCGACGGGATGATCGAGTCGATCCGGCTCATCCCCGACAACCCGCCGGCTGCCCCCGACGCGGTTGCGGCCATCCGCGAGGCGGAGTGGGTGTTCCTGGGCCCCGGATCCTGGTTCACCTCGGTCCTGCCGCACCTGATGGTCCGTGCGCTGCGCGAGGCGCTGGTCGCGACCTCCGCCAAGATCGTCGTCGTGCTCAACCTCGGCGAGCAGCCGGGGGAGACGACCGGCTTCGGTCCCGCCGAGCACCTCTCGGTCCTCCTCGAGCACGCCCCCGACCTCCGCATCCACACCGTCCTCGTCGACTCCTCCCTCGACGGTCTCGACGAGCTGTCCCGGGTGGCCGAGAAGTGCGGTGCGCAGGTCGAGGTGGCCGACGTCGCGGTCGGCGACGGGACCCCTCGCCACGACCCGGAGCGGCTGGCCGCGGCGTACGAGAGGGTGATCGGGGCGGGCTAGCGCGGTCTCCGACGTGGAACCGATTCGAGGGTCGTTGACAACAATGAAAGACTCTCCCGCATGGCGATGACGGGACAGGTGAAGGCCGAGCTGGCCTCCACTCAGATCACCAAGACATGCTGCCGCAAGGCAGAGGTTGCCTCGACGTTGAGGTTCGCTGGGGGGATCCACATCGTGGCCGGCAGGATCGTGGTCGAGGCTGAGCTCGACACGGGTCTGGCGGCTCGGAGATTGAAGCGAGACATCGCCGACGTCTTCGGTCACGAGGCAGAGGTGGCTCTCATCCAGGCGAGCGGGCTTCGTAAGGGCAGCCGCTACATCGTGCGCGTGGTCAAGGACGGTGAGGCGCTGGCGCGCCAGACCGGCCTTCTCGACCAGCGTGGCCGGCCGGTGCGGGGT
>NZ_JBHVKN010000396.1:0-1312 GCF_042798075.1 Nocardioides sp. NPDC057772 | reverse complement strand
ACACGTCACAAACACCGCACCGTCTGCCCCCTCCGGAATGAAGGTCATCTCGACAAGCTCGATGACCGGTGGTCGAGCCTGTCGAGACCACCCGCCCAACCACAGTCATCTCGACAAGCTCGATGACCGAGTTCCGGTGGTCGAGCTTGTCGAGACCACCCGCCCAACCAGAGCCATCTCGACAGGCTCGATGACCAGAATCCGGTGGCCTCGACGGGCTCGACCACCTCCCCGTTTCACGTGAAACGCACCCTTCGATGAACCCTTCCCCAACGGTTCCACGAGAAGGCCCGTCAAGAGGCCTTGCGGGTGCCCGGTGCGCTAAAGTCCGCGAGCAGCCTCACGCGAATCTGATGCAACCGCGCACGCTGCTCGAACGTCTTAGTCGTAGATCGTCGCACCTCGGGTGCGACCCCAGCGGCCCGCGCGACCGGGCTACCTTCCCTGACCCCACGGAGATGATGTGAACATCCGTAGAACCCCGGTGGCGATCTTCCTCACCACCATCCTTGCCCTGGGATTCTCCCTGGGCTCGATCGCGGCGCCGAGCAGCGCCCAGGCCAGTGCGCCGTCGGCCTCCATCGGCCAGACCGGCTTCCACACGGCCTACACCGTCCTCTACCAGCAGGGCTCGACCGGCATCGGGGTGCGCAGGGTCCAGGCTCGCCTCAAGGAACGAGGCATCTACACCGGCCGCGTCACCGGCAACTACGGCTCCAAGACCACCGGGGCCGTCAAGGTCTTCCAGCGCAACCAGCGCCTGGCCATCACCGGCAAGGTCAACCAGCGCACCCTCGACCGCCTCCGCTCGCTGACGAGCACGCCGACCGACGCGGCGCTCTTCAACCTCGACCGTCGCTGCCTCACCGGCCGCGTGCTCTGCGTCGACAAGACCGACCGCCGGATGCGCTACGTACGCGCCGGCAAGATCGTCCGCGCGATGGATGCCCGCTTCGGCTGCGCGGACACCAAGACCCGGGAGGGCGCGTTCAAGGTCTACCGGAAGAGCCGCAACCACGTCTCCTCGATCTACCACACCCCGATGCCGTACGCGATGTTCTTCAACGGCGGCCAGGCGGTGCACTACTCCTCCGACTTCGCCGCCCGCGGCTACAACGGCTGCTCCCACGGCTGCGTGAACGTCCGCAACAAGTCGTCGATCGCGTGGGTATTCGACCAGATCCGGATCGGTGACCGGGTCGTCGTCTACTGGTCCTGAGGCACTCCGGTGGTCGAGCTTGTCGAGACCACCCCCCCCGTTCCACGTGAAACATCCTCACAAAACGAGATCGCCCCTCGTGCCACACGGGCA
>NZ_JBHVKN010000395.1:0-1350 GCF_042798075.1 Nocardioides sp. NPDC057772 | reverse complement strand
GCATCCGGGTCACTCGGCGAAGGACTCCACCGGCGGGCAGGAGCAGACCAGGTTGCGGTCGCCGTAGGTGTTGTCGATACGGGCGACGGGCGGCCAGTACTTGTCGGGGTCGATGCCGCGCGGGAAGACGGCCTCCTCGCGGGAGTAGGGACGGTCCCACTCGCCGACGAGGGCACGGGAGGTGTGCGGGGCACCGCGCAGGACCGACGTCTCGGCGGTCCACTCCCCCGAGGCGACCCGATCGATCTCGCCCTTGATCGCGATCATCGCGTCGATGAACCGGTCGAGCTCGGCGAGGTCCTCGGACTCGGTGGGCTCGACCATGAGCGTGCCAGCGACCGGGAAGGACATCGTCGGGGCGTGGAAGCCGTAGTCGATGAGCCGCTTGGCGACGTCGTCGACGGTGACGCCGGTCTCCTTGGTCATCGGCCGCAGGTCGAGGATGCACTCGTGGGCGACCAGGCCGGTCTCGCCACGGTAGAGCACCGGGAAGTGCTCGTTGAGGCGCGCGGCCACGTAGTTGGCCGACAGCACCGCCGCTGCCGTGGCCCGGGTCAGACCCTCGGCACCCATGAGCCGGATGTAGGCCCACGAGATCGGCAGGATGCCAGCCGAGCCGTACGGAGCGGCGGAGATCGCCCCGATGCCCGAGCGCTTCGAGGCGTCCGGGTGCAGCGAGTGCGACGGCAGGTAGGGCGCGAGGTGGGAACGGACCGCGACCGGGCCGACACCCGGGCCGCCACCGCCGTGCGGGATGCAGAAGGTCTTGTGCAGGTTGAGGTGAGAGACGTCCCCGCCGAACTCACCCGGCTTGGCGTAGCCCAGGAGGGCGTTGAAGTTGGCGCCGTCGATGTAGACCTGGCCGCCGGCCTCGTGGACGAGGGAGCAGACCTCGGTGATGCCCTCCTCATAGACCCCGTGGGTCGAGGGGTAGGTCACCATGATCGCGGCCACCTTCTCACCGTGGTCGGCCAGCTTCGCGCGCAGGTCGTCCAGGTCGACGGTGCCGTCCTCGGCCGACTTCACGACCTGGACCTTCATGCCGGCCATCGCGGCGGAGGCGGCGTTGGTGCCGTGGGCCGAGGACGGCATCAGGCAGATGTCGCGGTGTCCCTGGCCCTGGGCGTCGAGGTAGCCGCGGATCGCCATCAGCCCGGCGAACTCACCCTGCGAGCCGGCGTTCGGCTGGATCGAGACCTCGTCGTAGCCGGTGACCTCGGCCAGCCAGCCCTCCAGCTCGCCGACGAGCCGCGCGTAGCCGGCGGCGTCCTCGGCGGGCACGAACGGGTGCAGGTCGGCGAAGCCGGGCAGCGAGATCGGCTCCATCTCGGTGGTCGCGTTGAGCTTCAT
>NZ_JBHVKN010000394.1:0-1366 GCF_042798075.1 Nocardioides sp. NPDC057772 | reverse complement strand
CCGACAAGGTCGACACGGAGATTCCTTCGCCGGTCGCCGGCACCCTGCTCGAGATCAAGGTCGCCGAGGACGAGACCGTCGAGGTCGGCGCCGTGCTCGCGCTCGTCGGTGACGCCGGCGCCGGGCCGGCCGCCGACGCCGCTCCCGCCGCCCCGGCCCCCGAGCCCACTCCCGAGCCGACCCCGGAGCCGACCCCGGAGGCCGCCCCCGAGCCGGCTCCTGCCCCGGCCCCCGCCGAGCCTGCCCCGGCCGCCGCCGCACCCGCGCCGGCTCCTGCCGAGCCGGCCCCCGCTGCTCCCGCTCCGGCAGCCCCGGCTCACGCCGCCCCGGCGACCGAGAGCTCCCCGGCGATCCAGCCCGGTGGCTACGTCACCCCGCTGGTGCGCAAGCTCGCCGCTCAGCACAACGTCGACCTCAACACCGTTCAGGGTTCCGGTGTCGGTGGGCGCATCCGCAAGGAGGACATCCTCCAGGCGGCCGCTGCCAAGTCGGCTCCGGCAGCGGCTGCCCCGGCGGCCTCCACCGCTCCCGCCGCCGCTCCGGCAGCTCCGTCGCCGCTGCGTGGCACCACCGAGAAGATCTCGCGCCTGCGCAAGGTGATCGCCGAGCGGATGACCGAGTCGCTGCACACCTCCGCCCAGCTCACCCAGGTCATGGAAGTCGATGTCACCAACATCGCCCGCCTCCGTGACGCCAACAAGGCCGGTTTCCTGCAGCGTGAGGGCGTCAAGCTGACCTACCTGCCGTTCTTCGCCAAGGCCGCGATCGACGCGCTCAAGGTGCACCCGAAGCTCAACGCCGGGATCGACGTCGAGGCCGGCACGGTCACCTACTACGACCGCGAGAACATCGCCTTCGCCGTCGACACCGAGCGCGGTCTGCTGACCCCGGTCGTCAAGGACGCCGGCGACCTGTCGATCGCGGGCATCGCGAAGAAGATCGCCGATGTCGCCGACCGCACGCGCAACAACAAGATCACCCCGGACGAGCTCTCCGGCGGCACCTTCACGATCACCAACCTGGGCTCGTTCGGCGCGCTCTTCGACACCCCGATCATCAACCAGCCGCAGGTCGCCATCCTCGGCCCGGGTGCCGTGGTGAAGCGGCCGGTCGTCATCGACGACCCGGACCTCGGCGAGACGATCGCGGTGCGCTACATGGTCAACCTCGCGCTGACCTACGACCACCGCCTGGTCGACGGCGCCGACGCCGGCCGCTTCCTCCAGGACGTGAAGAAGCGTCTCGAGGCCGCTCAGAACTGAAGAAGGCGCTCCCCACCGTGACCCCGCTCATCGGGACGGCCGAGGAGATCCCGCTGCCCGGCGGTTCCGTCGACGCCGTGGTCGTCGGCCAGGCCGTCCACTGG
>NZ_JBHVKN010000393.1:0-1369 GCF_042798075.1 Nocardioides sp. NPDC057772 | reverse complement strand
GGTCTGGCCCGCGAGCACCAGGTCGCGGTGGTCCACGGCAACGGCCCCCAGGTCGGCCTGCTCGCTCTGGAGAGCGGTGCCGACCCCACCCTGTCCGAGCCCTATCCGCTCGCCGACCTCGTCGCCGAGTCCCAGGGCCTCATCGGGCTGTGGCTCCAGCAGGCGCTCCACGGAGAGGGCATCGCCGACGTGGTGACGCTGGTGAGCCAGACCGTGGTGGAACCCACGGACCCGGCGTTCCAGGAGCCGACCAAGTTCATCGGCCAGGTCTACGACGAGCCGACGGCCCGCCGGCTCGCGTCCCTGCATGGCTGGACGGTGCGGTCCGACGGTGCCGGTTGGCGACGGGTCGTGGCGTCCCCGGCTCCCCGGGGCATCGTCGAGCTCGGCGTGGCCGAGCGCCTTCTCGACGCCGGCGTCACGGTCGTGCTCGCCGGAGGAGGGGGAGTTCCGGTCGTCGACCGCGATCACCGCTACCAGAGCATCGACGCGGTTGTCGACAAGGACCTCGCGGCCGCGCTGGTCGCCGAGGCGCTCGGCGCCGACCTGCTGCTCGTCCTGACCGATGTGGAGGGCGTGATCCGAGACTTCGGCGGTCCCGCCGAGAAGGTGATGCGCGAGGTGAGCGTGGCCGAGCTGTCCGCGATGCGGTTCCCGGCAGGGTCGATGGGGCCGAAGGTGGCCGCCGTCTGCGCCTTCACCCGGGCGACGGGCCGGTGCTCGGCGATCGGCTCCCTCGACGAGATCAACGGCGTGCTCGCCGGCACGTCGGGCACCCAGGTGCGGAGCTGAGGCCGGTGTCGTCGCGTACAGGTCTGGAGTCCGGCGGGCTCACCACTGCGGAGGCGGCGCTCCGGCTGGAACAGGACGGTCCCAACGCCGTCCCGGCGCCCCCGCCGACCACGCTGGCGGCCCGGGTGCTGACGCAGCTGCGGGACCCGATGATCCTGCTGCTCGGTGTCGCGTTCGTGGTGGTCCTCGGCCTCGGGGACGTGCCGGACGCGAGCATCATCGCGGTCGTGGTGCTGGTCAACACCGCCATCGGGGTCGTGCAGGAACGGCGGGCCGAGCAGGCCATGGCGGCCCTCGGCAGAATGGCCGCCCCGCGGGCGTGTGTGCTCAGGGACGGCCGGGTGCGTGACATCGAGGCCGCCGAGCTGGTCAAGGGCGATGTGGTACGCCTCGAGGCGGGCGACGTCGTGCCGGCCGACCTGGTGGCCGCTGAGGCGGTGGGGCTCGAGGTCGACGAGTCGTCGATGACGGGTGAGTCCGTGCCGGTCGGACGAGTGACGGGTGAGGAGCTCCTCTCTGGGACCGTCGTCACCAAGGGACGCGGCTGGGGCGTGGTCGAGCGGATCGGCTCCGAGAG
>NZ_JBHVKN010000392.1:0-1370 GCF_042798075.1 Nocardioides sp. NPDC057772 | reverse complement strand
GTCTGGTGCAGGCAGCGGCCGCGGGTGGGACGGAAGCCGACGAGAAGATCAAAGAGGCCTCCGACGCCATCGCCCGCTTGGTCCGCTCCTGACCCGCGGCATCGCCTACACGGACAGCCACTACTGACACCAGGACCGTATGGGTCCCGACTAAGGAGCCTCCACGTGAAGACCTCGCTCAAGCTCGGCGGATTCATCGCCGC
Source organism: Nocardioides sp. NPDC057772 (assembly GCF_042798075.1). NCBI lineage: Bacteria > Bacillati > Actinomycetota > Actinomycetes > Propionibacteriales > Nocardioidaceae > Nocardioides > Nocardioides sp. NPDC057772. The sequence goes on along the minus strand of NZ_JBHVKN010000392.1, from coordinate 1,167 downwards.
TCTTGCTGCCGTTCTCGCCGTCGCGTTCGGCGTCGGCAACGCCACCGGGCCGATCGGCCGAACCGCACAGAACACCGACCACTCAGGAGATGACATGACCACGAACGCGGGCCACGGGCAGGCCGGCCACGACAACACCGACAGCAAAGCCAGCGGGCACGCCGGCCACGGCGGGGGTGCTAGCAAGCTGCCCGGCGGGCTGATGGTCTCGGAGCACGGATACACGCTGGACCTGGACTCGGCGATCCTGGCTGCCGGCCGTACTTCGGTGAAGTTCCGGGTGACGGGTCCCGACGGAGAGCCCGTCACCGACTACGAGCCCACCCATGACAAAGAGCTCCACTTCATCGCCGTCCAGCGGGACATGAGTGGGTTCCAGCACGTGCACCCCACGCTGGCCAGGTCTGGCGACGAGGCGGGCACGTGGACGACCGACCTCGACCTCACGCCCGGAGCGTGGCGGGTCTTCGCCGACTTCCGGGCCACCGCCCATGGCGAGACCATGACGCTGGGCAGCGACATCTCGGTCCCAGGCACCTACCAGCCGGCGCCGCTGCCGCCCGTCAGCCAGACTGCAGAGGTCGACGGCTACACCGTCACGCTGAAGGGGCAGCTGGTTCCCGAAGAGTCCTCGGAGCTGACGCTGACGGTGAGCCGGGATGGGCAGCAGGTGACCGACCTGGAGCCTTACCTCGCCGCGTACGGACACCTGGTGGCGCTGCGCTCGGGAGACCTGGCCTACCTGCACGTTCACCCCGAAGGTGAGCCGGGAGACGGCATCACCAAGCCCGGCCCGGACATCACCTTCTTCGCCACCGCGCCGTCTGCCGGACCGTATCGCCTCTACCTGGACTTCAAGCACGACGGCGTGGTCCGCACTGCCGAGTTCACCGTCCAGGCCGGCAGGTCCGCGCCCGCGTCGGGGGAGCCCGAGGCAGGTGAGTCCACCGCACAGCCCAGCGGTTCCGGCTCGGCAGGTCACGGCGGTCACAGCCACTGACCAGAACCAGCCGACACGCATCGAGAACGAGAAGCATTCGGTGAGGAAGGAAGAGACAATGAGCGCGCTCAGTGACGTCATGCCCGAGAGCGGTGCCCCCGGCAACCAGGTCGAGCTTGCGATCGGTGGTATGACCTGCGCCTCGTGCGCGAACCGCATCGAGCGCA
>NZ_JBHVKN010000391.1:0-1393 GCF_042798075.1 Nocardioides sp. NPDC057772 | reverse complement strand
GCCATCTGCAGCGCCACCGCCTGGAACTCCGCCAGCGCCCGGCCGAACTGCCGCCGGTTGCTCACGTACGCCGCGGTCAGATCCCGCGCCCCCGCGAGCACACCGGCCGCGGTCACGGCCAGCCCGGCGGTTGCGAGACCCGTCAGCGCCTCGAAGGCTCCCTCGCCGAGCGGCTCGGCCGGGGCGTCCTCGAGCACGACGGTGTGCTGCGGGACCTCGCCCGAGGCGCTGGCCGCGGCTAGCGTGACACCCGGACCGCTCGGGTCGACCAGCACGACGACCGGCGCCCCGGTGTCGGCAGCGCTCGCGGTCACGAGGAGGCGCGCGCTCTCGGCCGCGTAGGTGACCCCGGTCTTGCGTCCGGTCACGGCACCGTCGCGGAAGGTCGCCGACGGCGTCTCGGGGCGTCCCGGCTCCAGCCACGCCGGGGTCAGCAGCGTCTCGCCGCTCGCGACGCCGGGCAGGATCGCTTCCCGCTGCTCCGCGGTCCCGTGCCCGGCGAGGGTCAGCGCACCGACCGCGAGCGTCTCCCACACCGGGACCCGCACCGCGTGACGCCCGGCTTCGCGCAGCAGCACCGCGATCTCGGTCAGCCCGAACCCCTCGCCACCGTGGGCTTCCGGCACGGGCAGTGCGGTCAGGCCGGCGCTCGCCCAGGCCGACCAATCACCTCGGTCGGGCTCCCGGCCAAAAACCTCGGCCACCACGCTGCGTACGGCATCGAGCGTCTCGTCTCCCATGCCCGAAACTGTAACGCGTTCTAGTTTTCCTGGCTACTAGGACGAGGTGACCACTCCAGCCAGGCCCATCGCCTCGGAATGGAAGCTGAACCGGGCCACCTCCCCCACCCAGGGCCGGAAGTCCGCGACCCGGAGCTCCGCGGCCGAGGCGGACTCGCCCGCGGGTGAGCCGGAGGGCTGCACTACGTCACGGATCCGCCGCCAGCCCACGCACACGTCACAGCGCCCCGACCCGGTCTGCCGGCGCCGCTGGTGCGGCCCGCTCGGGTCGCGCAGGTGCCTGCTCTGGAGCTCGTCGACCAAGGTGTCCAGAGTCCGCCCTTGAGCGTCGGCCGTCAGCATCTCGGCCAGGAGGTCGGTCCCCTGCCGCGGAGCGCCCACCAGTACGGCGAGCAGCGTCGCGGCCGCACGCCGGTCGGCGTGGACGTCGTCGCCGAGGATGCCCTCTTCCTCCTCCATCCCGAGCCCCGAGGTCAGCCGCAGCAGCTGGTAGAGATTCAGGAACCGCTTCACCGCCCGAGGGGTCTCCTGGGCGGCGGCGAGCGGGCGGAGGTAGTCCCACTCCCGCGGCGTCACCGTCAGTTGCAGAGCCGGTCGCCGCTGGTCGAGATGCTCAGGTGCGGCCGGCGGCGCAACCATCCCCCGACCGGCTA
>NZ_JBHVKN010000390.1:0-1418 GCF_042798075.1 Nocardioides sp. NPDC057772 | reverse complement strand
GGCACTGGTGCGCTCTGGCTCCGCGCCCCACCCCGAGGGCACGGAGGTGGATCCGGCAGCGTGGTGGACCGCGCTCGAGGCGGCCGCGGAGGCGGCCGGCGGGCTCGACGACGTCGCCGCCGTCTCCGTCGGTGGTCAGCAGCACGGGATGGTCTGCCTGGACGAGGCCGGAGAGGTCGTACGCCCCGCCCTGCTGTGGAACGACACCCGCTCGGCGGGCGCCGCTGCTGCGCTCAACACCGAGCTGGGTGCCACGGCCTGGGCCGAGGCCGTCGGCTCTGTCCAGGTGGCCAGCTTCACGGCCACCAAGCTGCGCTGGCTGGCCGAGCACGAGCCCGACGCCGCGGCCCGGGTCGCGGCGGTCTGTCTTCCGCACGACTGGCTGACCTGGAAGCTCGGCGGCGCGCAGGGGCTGGAGACGCTGCGTACGGACCGCAGCGACGCCAGCGGCACCGGCTACTACTCCGCGGTGACCGGCGAATACCGCCGCGACCTGCTCAAGCGCGCGCTCGGGCGCGACGACGTCGTGCTGCCGGAGGTGCTCGCGCCGACGGCGTCGGCGGGACGTACGCCTGCGGGGGCGCTGCTCGGCCCCGGCTGCGGCGACAACGCCGGTGCTGCGCTGGGCGTGGGTGCCCGGCCCGGCGACGTGGTCGTCTCCATCGGCACCTCCGGCGTGGCCTGCGCGGTCTCGGAGACGCCGACCTCCGACGCCTCGGGGACGGTGGCCGGCTTCGCCGACGCCACCGGCCGCTACCTGCCCCTGGTCGCGACCCTCAACGCCGCGCGCGTCCTCGACGCCACCACCCGGCTTCTCGGGGTCAGCCACGAGGAGCTCTCCCGGCTGGCGCTCTCGGCGCCCTCGGGGTCGGGCGGCCTCGTCCTCGTGCCCTACCTCGAGGGCGAGCGCACCCCTGACCGTCCCTCGGCCCGAGGGGTGATCCACGGTCTGACCCTCGCGACCGCCGAGCCCGCCCACCTGGCGCGCGCGGCCGTCGAGGGACTGCTGTGTGGTCTCGCCGACGGCATCGACGCGCTCAAGGCCCAAGGCGTCGCGGTCAACCGCGTCCTCCTCGTCGGCGGCGGAGCCCGCTCCGAGGCCGTACGCCGCCTCGCCCCCGTCGTCCTCGGCCACCCCGTGCTCGTCCCCGAGCCGGGGGAGTACGTCGCCGACGGCGCCGCCCGCCAGGCCGCCTGGACCCTCCTCGGCGGCGACGAGCCGCCGTCCTGGGAGCTCGCCGGGACCAAGACGTACGATGCCGACCCCGCCCCCGCCGTCCGCGCCCGCTACGCCGAGGTCCGCGACCTGACCGAAGGCGTCTAGCCGAGACGTCACCCCGGTCGGCCGAGACGTCACCCCGGTCGGCCGAGACGTCACCCCGGTCGGCCGAGACGTCACCCCGGTCGGCCGAGACGTC
>NZ_JBHVKN010000389.1:0-1470 GCF_042798075.1 Nocardioides sp. NPDC057772 | reverse complement strand
GTGTTGGACCCGAGGGTCGCGGTGAACTGGCCGGAGCCGTTCACGGTGACGCTCCTGCCGCTCTGTACGTCGCAGTAGGTGCCCGCTGCCAGCGACGTCTGGAAGGTGCGGGTGAGCGAGAAGGGCTCGTGGTTGATCGCGACGTACGCCTTGCTGCCCCGCCCGAAGGCGATGGCGTCGGCGCCGTTGTCCCACCAGTTGGTGACGGCCTGGCCGCGGGCGGTGTTGCGGAAGGCGACCATCTTCTTGATCTCCGGCCAGGCGTGCTGGCACTTCCAGCCGTCCTGCCAGCAGGCGGTCACCGCGCCGCCGTTGGGCGGGCCGGCGTCCTTGTCGCTCCACTCGTAGCCGGAATGGACGTCCGGCGAGCCGTAGGGCCAGGCCAGCATGAAGACGTTGGCGAGGGTGTAGGTGGCGCCGTCCTTGTAGCTGAGGGTGTCGCCGCCACGCTCGGTGTCGTGGTTGTCGACGAAGACGCCCGAGCTGCCCGAGGACATGTAGCCCCAGCCCTCGCCGTAGTTCTTCAGGTAGGCGAGGTTCTCGCTGTTGAAGACGCGCTTCAGGTCGCGGGCGTAGCGGAACTCCTGGACGTCGCCGTTGCCGAGGTACTCGCTGGGCGAGACGGCCTCGCCCGCGCCGAAGATGGCCTCCTGCTTCCAGTAGACGTTCGGGTTGGTGAGCCGCGACTTGATGTTCGCCAGGTCGGAGGCGGCCATGTGCTTGGCCGCGTCGATCCGGAACCCGTCGACGCCGAGGGAGAGCAGGTCGTTGAGGTAGCCCGCGATCTTGCCCCGTACGTAGTCCTCACCGGTGTCGAGGTCGGCGAGGCCGACCAGCTCGCACTCTTGGACGTTGAAGCGGTCCTGGTAGTTGCTGATCGTGGCCGTGCAGTTGTTCAGATCCCAGCTCGAGTAGAGGCCCGGGTAGTCGTACTTGCTGTAGGACGAGCCGCCGGTGCCGGTGCCGGAGCCCGCGGACATGTGGTTGATGACGGCGTCGGCGACGACCTTCACGCCGGCGGCGTGACAGGTGTCGACCATGTTCTTGAAGGCGGTGCGGTCGCCGAGGCGGCCGGCGATCTTGTAGCTGACGGGCTGGTAGGACGTCCACCATTGCGAGCCCTGGATGTGCTCCTGCGGCGGGGACACCTGGACGTAGCCGTAGCCCGCCGGGCCCAGGGTGCTGGTGCACTCCTTGGCCACCGAGGCGAAGTTCCATTCGAACATCACCGCGGTGACGTCCTTGTCTCCCGGCGGCGCGGCCTGTGCCGGGGCCGAGACCGGGATCGTGAGCGCGACAGCAGCTCCCGCCGAGAGGGCAAGTGCGGCAGCCATGGACTTTCGGGCCATGGTTCCTCCTAGGTCGAAGGCAACGCGTCGTGTCCGGATGGGTGGTGGGGGCGACACGGCGCGGCTGAATCTTGCTGCAAGATCTTGCAGGCCGACCGTATGAGTGATGACGGTCACACGT
>NZ_JBHVKN010000388.1:0-1483 GCF_042798075.1 Nocardioides sp. NPDC057772 | reverse complement strand
GGTGGGATGTCTGCGCGTGGATCCGCGCTGGGTCCCCGAGCTCTCGCTGGTCGCCGAGATGGACGGCGAGGTCGTCGGCCACGTCGTGGCGACCCGCGGGGAGCTTGCCGGGCGGCCCACGCTCGGCATCGGACCGGTGAGCGTCTCCCCCGACCGCCAGCGCGACGGTGTCGGGTCGGCGCTGATGCACGCGGTGCTCGGCGGCGCCGACGCGATGGGCGAGCCGGTCGTGGTGCTGCTCGGCTCGCCCGACTACTACGGTCGATTCGGCTTCGTGCGCGCTTCCTCGCTCGGGATCGAGGCGCCCGATCCGGCCTGGGGCGACTACTTCCAGGCCCGGCCGCTGGCTGCGTACGAACCGGGTCTTCGGGGCGCGTTCCGCTATGCCGCCCCGTTCGACCGGCTGTGATCACCACCACAGCGCCATCGGGTTCATCTGGACCTACGCTGGACACAGTCCGTGGACTCCATCAGGGAGCTGCGAGATGACACCAGAAAGGCTCGATGATGAGCACGAACCCCTCTGCCGAGGAGACCGCTCCTTACGGTTCCGGTGCGGCAGGCAACACACCTGCGAAGCCCGTACGCAAGGTGCGCACGCATCATCTTCGCGAGATGAAGCAGCGTGGCGACAAGATCACGATGCTCACCTCCTACGACATGTACACCGCGCAGATCTTCGACGAGGCCGGCGTCGACCTGCTGCTCGTCGGTGACTCCGCCTCCAACAACGTCCTCGGCAACGAGACGTCGCTTCCGGTGACCGTGGACGAGCTGCTGCCGCTGACCCGCGCGGTCTCGCGCAGCGCGAAGCGGGCGATGGTCGTCGGCGACCTGCCCTTCGGCTCCTACCAGGCCTCGCCCGAGCAGGGCTACCTGACCGCGGTGCGCTTCATGAAGGAGGGTGGCGCCCACTGCGTGAAGCTCGAGGGCGGCGCCGAGATGGCTCCGGTGATCAAGAAGCTGACCGAGGGCGGCGTCCCGGTCATCGCCCACATCGGCTTCACCCCGCAGTCCGAGCACGTCCTCGGCGGCTACCGCGTCCAGGGCCGCGGCGACACCTCCGAGCGGATCATCGAGGACGCCAAGGCCGTCCAGGAGGCCGGCGCGTTCGCGGTCGTCATGGAGATGGTCCCCGGCGAGGTCGCCGCGCAGATCACCAAGGAGCTCGACATCCCCACGATCGGCATCGGCGCCGGCCCCGACTGCGACGGCCAGGTGCTGGTCTGGCAGGACGCCTTCGGCATGCGCGGCGGCAAGATGGCCCGCTTCGTGAAGCAGTACGCCGACGTGAAGTCGGTCCTCGCAGGCGGCGCCGAGGCCTACATCGCCGACGTCAAGGGCTCCACCTTCCCCGGCCCCGAGCACACCTTCTGAGGATCGTCTCCGACGAAGTGGTCAATCTGGGCCGTCCGCCGGCTCAACCCCGGGCCCAGTTTTACCACATAGAGGGTACTGCTCCCACAGGGAGCCACGCCACACG
>NZ_JBHVKN010000387.1:0-1486 GCF_042798075.1 Nocardioides sp. NPDC057772 | reverse complement strand
GGGGTGTGTTTCGCCTGAGTGGGCCGCGCGGGCCCACCTGACCAACCCGGGGGGCACATTTGCGCCGACTCGACGGTGGTGAGCGGGACAGTTGCGCCGACTCGACGGTGGTGAGCGGGACAGTTGCGCCGAGTGGGCGAGATCTTAAAGAGTTCGGCGTTTCGTGACGCGCGTCACATCGCTTTGGGACCATGACACTCGAGAGAGCGCTCTCACGAGTCATCGGGGCTCATCGCTCGTTCATCGGAAAGCGAGTCATCATGAGAAGTCTCAAGGCATTGTCAGCCGCTGTGGTCGCGGCCGGGGTGGTCGCGGTGGCGATCCCGCTGTCATCGTTCGGACAGGCGTCGGAGGCGTCGGAGGCGTCGGAGCCGGGCACTCCGGCCGGTTGGACCAAGGTGTGGAGCGACGACTTCACCGGTGCGGCCGGATCGCGGATCAACACGAACGACTGGATCTACGACATCGGTCACTCCTACCCCGGAGGTGCCCCCAACTGGGGCACCGGGGAGATCGCCTACCACACCGACAGCACCCAGAACGTCTACCAGGACGGTGGCGGGAACCTCGTCATCAAGCCGATCCGAGACGGCGCCGGCAACTGGACCTCGGGTCGCATCGAGACCAAGCGGACCGACTTCCAGCCGCCCGCGGGTGGCGTCCTCCGCGTCGAGAGCCGTATCCAGATGCCGAACGTGACCGGCGCGGCCGCGCAGGGCATCTGGCCGGCGTTCTGGATGCTCGGCGCGCCGTTCCGGGGCAACTACTGGAACTGGCCGGGTATCGGCGAGATCGACATCATGGAGAACGTCAACGGCGCCAACCAGGTCTGGGGCACGCTGCACTGCGGCACCTCGCCCGGCGGCCCGTGCAACGAGACGACCGGTCTCGGCGGCACGCTCCAGGGCTGCCCGGGCTCCACCTGTCAGTCCTCGTTCCACACCTACGCGATGGAGTGGGACCGCAGCACCAGCCCCCAGCAGATCCGGTTCTACGTGGACAACACCCACTACCACACGGTCCGCTCCGACCAGGTCGACGCGACCACCTGGAACAACGCGACCAACCACGGCTTCTTCATCATCCTCAACGTCGCGATCGGTGGCGGCTGGCCGGGCAACCCGACCGCGGCGACCGCGTCCGGGGTGCCGATGCTGGTCGACTACGTCGCGGTCTACTCCAAGGGCGGCGGCACCACCGAGCCGACCGACCCGCCCGTCCCGGGCAGCCGCGACGCCTACTCGACGATCCAGGCCGAGTCCTACAACGCGCAGAGCGGCACCCAGACCGAGGCGACCACCGACAGCGGAGGCGGTCAGAACGTCGGCTACCTCAGCAACGGCGACTGGCTCCGCTACGACGGCGTGAACTTCGGCTCGACGCCGGCGCGCACGTTCTCGGCACGGGTCGCCTCGGGCGCGCCCGCCGGGGTCAGCGGCCTGGTCGAGGTGCGGCTCGACAACGTGAACAACGCGCCGATCGGCAG
>NZ_JBHVKN010000386.1:0-1492 GCF_042798075.1 Nocardioides sp. NPDC057772 | reverse complement strand
GGCTCTTCCTACCTGAGGTGGGGGTGGCGTAGGCCGCCGGCGATGAGGAGCATCCTGAGTCGGTAGTGGTCCAGGTTGCGGAAGCCACGGGCGATGCGGCGGTGGAGTTCGATGAGTCCGTTGATGGCTTCTGTGCCGCCGTTGCTGGCACGGTCGGTGTCGAAGTAGGCCAAGAACGAGGGGCGCCACTGTGTGAGGGTCTTGCCGAGCCGCTTGATCTCCGGGATCGGGCAGGTCGGCAGAGTCTTGAGCAGCTTCTCTGCGATTCGGCGTCCCTCAGCCAGCCGGTCGGTGGTGTAGGCGCTGCGAAGTTGTTGGGCGCACTGCCAGGCGAGGTAGACCTCGTCGTGACGCTCGTCGGCGATGATGGCGCGGTCCAGGCGGGCGCGTTGTCGTTCGGTGAGCTTCTCGGCCCCGCAGCGCAAGATGGTGCGGATGCCGTAGAGCGGGTCACCTTTGCGGCCGCGGTGGCCGTGGATCTCTTGCTGGACGCGGCGGCGGACCTCGTCGACCGCGGCGGTGCCGAGCTTGACGATGTGAAAGGCGTCCAGCACGGCGGTGGCGTCTTCAAGTTGGTCGTCGATGGCGTTCTTGTAGCCATGGAACGGGTCCAGCGTCGCGACCTCGACACCGTCACGGAACTGCTTGCCGCGCTCCTCGAGCCAGTCGCTGTAGACCCTCCCGGATCGACCGGGGACGAGGTCCAGCAGCCGTGCCCGGGTTCGCCCTTGCGCATCGAGGGACAGGTCGACCATTCCGGTCAGTTCCTTGGGTCCTCGACCGCCGGATTCGATGGGCAAGGTGCTGGTGTGATGCCAGATGTGCTCGTCGACCCCTAAGCGGGTGACGCCGGCGAAGCGGGACTCATCGGCGGCCATCTGCTCAAGCAGCGGCTGGATCGAGGACCACACCGTGTTCCAGGTCGTGCCCAACTGCCGCGCCAGCCCGAGTATCGAGGCATTCTCGCCTCGCAGCTGGCTCAGGGCCCACCAGCATGCCCGCGTCGACAGCTTGGCCCGGGGCGCCGCGAGCTGGTCGTTCTGTTCGGTGAAGACCTTGACCGCACACGCTGGTTCGACACAGCGCCATGTCCGCTTGCGCCAGACCAACCGCACCGGGCGACCGAAGCACGGTGCGTCGATCAGCTCGACATCACGACGCCCGTGGCTGTGGGCGATCACGCCGCAGGATCGACAGCCCATCACCGCTGGCGCGGACTCGACCCGCACTGTCAGGATCCCGACGTCAGGATCGACCTCGACACCGGCGACATGGAAGCCCTCGATGCCGACGAGCAGATCACAGTTGTGGCAGTAGCGCGGGTCGTGCTGGCAGCGCACAGCGACACCCGCCGTAGGCTCGGACACGTCGAGGCCTTCCGGCTTGGTTTGCTTGGTCGCTACCGATCTTGGAGGCCTCGACGCCTACCCAAGTGCCACCACGCCGCCCAACGCGGCGACCGAGCTCACCCCCACCTCAGGTAGGAAGAGCC
>NZ_JBHVKN010000384.1:0-1570 GCF_042798075.1 Nocardioides sp. NPDC057772 | reverse complement strand
TGATGGGCATCGCCAGGCACTTCGCCGAGTTCTCCCCGAAGACCGAACTCGGCGAAGGCCGTGTCCAGCGTGGCCAGACCCTTGTCCAGGGTCTCGGCGCCGGAGGCGATCTTCGGGAGCTCCTGGTCCATCGGACCCCACAGCGAGGAGTACTCGGGCAGCTCGGGTCGCGGCTGGGCGGCGGGGAGAACCGTCTGGAAGCCGGCGATGCCCGGGTCGGCCTTGACCTCGTCGGTGTAGGCGTCGTCGCGGGTCGGGAGCGTGGAGTTCTTCAGCGCGATCTGCTCCTGGCTCTTCGCGGAGGTCATGAACTTCACGAACTTCGCGGAGGCCTCCTGGTGCGCCTCGTCCGAGCCGGCGTAGATCGACAGGTTGTGACCGCCGGTCGGGGCGCCGGCCTCGCCGGTCGAGCCGGCCGGGACGGTCGCGATGCCGAGGTTGTTCTTGTCCTTGAACGCCGAGCCCTTGTAGAAGTTCGTGATCTCCCACGGGCCCTGGATGATCGCGGCGACCTTGCCGTTGACGAAGGCGTCCTGGATGTGGGCGTACGCGTCGGCGGTCGTGTCCGCCTTGTGCAGGCCTTCGCCGTCGAACAGACCCTGCCAGGTGGTCAGGCCCTTCTTGGCCTCCGGGGAGGTGATGGTGATCTTCTTGGCCTCGGCGTCGACCATGTTGGTGCCCTCGCCGTAGAGGAACGGAGTGGCGTAGTAGGCGGAGGTGGAGCCCCAGTAGCCGTCGACGCCGGTCTCCTTCTTGATCGTCGCGGCGTCGGCCTTCAGGTCGTCCCAGGTCGCCGGCGGCTCGGTGATGCCGGCCTTCTCGAAGAGCGCCTTGTTGTAGACCAGCGCCAGGGTGTCGGTGACGAACGGCACGCCGTAGGTCTTGCCGTCGAACTCGGCCTGCTTGATCAGGTTGGGCTGGAAGGCGTCCTTCTCCTCGAGCGCCTCGGTGTCGTCGAGGGGAGCCAGGTAGCCCTTCTGTGCGAACGCGGGCGTCCAGCCGACCTCGGCACGGAGCACGTCGGGGGCGCCGCTCGCGCCGGCCGCGGTGTCGAACTTGTTCTGTGCCTGGTCGAAGGGCACGTTGACGTACTTGACCTTGATGTCCGGGTTGGCCTTCTCGAAGTCCTTGACCAGGGCCTTGTACGTCGGGGCCTCATTGGTTGCGTTCGAGGTGTCCCACCAGGTGATGGTGACCGGGCCGTCGCTGCTGTCGCCGCTGCTACCGCCACATGCCGTTGCCGCGAGTGCGAGCGATGCCGCCACTGCGGTGGCCACGATGCCACGTCGCATGAGTTCTCCTTCGATATGGGGCCGGGCGAGGAATCCGCCCGGTGGTGTGACGAAGGTAACCCCGCGTCGAGGAGAATGTAAGAGCCTTTCAGCAAAAGTTGCAAACTTGCTGAAACTTCTTGCAGGCAGTGTGGGGAGGGGGCATGATGTGACGGTGCCCATAACACCAGCCTCCGCCCGACTTGCTGACATCGCGGCCCATGCGGGCGTCAGCGAGGCGACGGTCAGTCGCGTCCTCAACGGCAAGCCGGGCGTCGCCGCGGCGACACGTGAGGCGG
>NZ_JBHVKN010000383.1:0-1603 GCF_042798075.1 Nocardioides sp. NPDC057772 | reverse complement strand
GTTTTTCTGCGTGGCGCCGCCCGCACCCGGGCCCGCCGCACCCCCCCCCCCCCCTACCACGTGACACACCGCGCCCCCCACGCCCCCGGGGTCGGCGGTCTGGGGCGCCCCCCGCGCGGCCCCCACGACCGGCATCTCGGCGGCCGATCGGGCGCTCACCACCCGGCTGCTGGCCGGGCCGGCGTCGGTGGCCGGCGACCTGACCCGCCCGGGTCACGTCTTCCCGCTGCGGGCGCGTGACGGGGGCGTGCTGGTGCGGGTCGGCCACACCGAGGCCGCCGTCGACCTCACCCGGCTGGCCGGGCTGGAGCCCGCCGGTGCGCTGGTCGAGCTGGTCAACGACGACGGCACCATGCAACGGGCACCGCAGCTGCGGGAGTTCGCCGACGAGCACGGTCTCGCGATGATCTCGATCGCCGACCTGGTCACCTACCGGCGGCGTACGGAGGTGCTGGTCGAGCGCAAGGCGGTGACCCGGCTGCCCACCGAGTTCGGCGACTTCACCGCCTACGGCTACCGCACCATCGACGACGGCGTCGAGCACGTCGCGCTGGTCCACGGCGACGTGTCCGGGTGCGACCCGGTGCTCGCCCGGGTGCACTCGGAGTGCCTGACCGGCGACGTGTTCGGGTCGCGCCGCTGCGATTGCGGACCCCAGCTGCGCGAGGCGCTCGAGCGGATCGCGACGGAGGGCTGCGGCGTGGTGGTCTACCTGCGCGGGCACGAGGGTCGCGGGATCGGGCTGCTCGCCAAGCTGCAGGCCTACCAGCTCCAGGACGGCGGTCGCGACACCGTCGACGCCAACCTCGACCTCGGCCTGCCGGCCGACGCCCGCCACTACGGTGCCGCCTCGCAGATCCTGCGCGACCTCAAGGTCGACTCGGTGCGCCTGCTGACCAACAACCCTGAGAAGGTGAGCAACCTAGAGGCGTACGGCGTCGAGGTCGCCGAGCGGGTCCCGCTCACCCCGCGGCCCAACGAGCACAACCTCGCCTACCTGCTGACCAAGCGTGACCGGATGGGTCACGCGCTGCCCGATCTGTCCGAGCCGAAACTGTCCGAGGAGAACCGATGAGTGGCAAGGGAGCCCCGACCCCCGAGGTCGCCGACGCGAGCGATCTGCGGGTCGCCGTGGTGGCCGCGCGCTGGCACGACGAGGTCATGACCGGCCTGCTGAACGGCGCGGAACGGGCGCTGAAAGACGCTTCGGTCGGCGGCCTGACCCTCGTCCGGGTCCCGGGCGCCTTCGAGCTCCCCGTCGCCGCGGCCGCGCTCGCCAAGTCAGGCTACGACGCCATCGTCGCGCTGGGCGTCGTCATCCGCGGCGGCACCCCGCACTTCGACTACGTCTGCTCAGCCGCCACCGATGGGCTGAACCGGATTGCGATCGACCACACCATTCCGGTCGGCTTCGGCCTGTTGACCTGCGACAACGAGGAGCAGGCGCTCGACCGGGCTGGCCTCGAGGGGTCCAGCGAGGACAAGGGCTACGAGGCCGCCGCCGCAGCGATGGAGACCGCGCTCACGCTGCGCGACTGCGTACGTCACTACTGACGCCCACTCGGCGCAACTGTCCCGCCAGCAACGGCCGAGTCGGCGCATC
>NZ_JBHVKN010000382.1:0-1603 GCF_042798075.1 Nocardioides sp. NPDC057772 | reverse complement strand
GCGGTCGGTCAGCTCGGTGTCGCCACCGGTGCTCTGCTGTTCGACTCCCATCAGCACCAGCTCGCTGATCGGGTTCTGGCCTTTGCCACCGCTTGTGCCGAGGACTGCGGTGACTGGCACCTTCGCGCGAAGTCGTTGTCCTGGCGCGCACGACAAGCAGTTTGGGTTGGTGACGCGGAGGGCGCGCTGACCCTTTCGGAGCTGGGGCTCGTTCGGCACGACCGGCTCACGGCGACGGAGCAGGCCATGCTGTTTACCGCGGTGGCCCGTGCCCATGGTCGGCGGGGCGATGTCGATGCGACGCTGCAGGCGGTTGGTGAAGCTGATGATGCGTTCGCCCAGGCCGATCCCGGCAACGACGTGCCGTGGATGGCCTACTACGACTACGCCCAGCACTGTGGCGACACCGGGCATGCCCTTGCCGAGCTGGCCGTCCACGGCGTGCGCGTCGAGGACACGACGCGCCGGCTCGCCATCGCGGTCGACCAGCACCCCGATACCTACATCCGATCGCGGGTGATCAGCGGCTTCAAGCTGGCTGCGCTCACCATGCGCACCGGCGACCCGGACCACGCAGTCGAGATCGCCCAGGCTGCTGTCGATGACGCTGCAGGTGTGCTTTCCAAGCGGCTGCATCGCACTGCGATGGAGATCACCCAGTCTGCGCGACTTCATCAGCACGATCAGCGCGATCAAGTGGCTGAAGTGCTGGAGACCGTCCGTACCGTTGGCGTCGCCTCGTGAACCCGCCCCCTGTGCTCGGGTCGGGGGAGATTCTCGCTGCTGCCTGTCGCCGCGCCGGGTTGTCGGCTGCGGACGCCCAGCTGCTCAGCGCGGGCGAGAACCACGTCTACCGCCTCCCCCACGGTGCGATCGCGAGGGTCTCCAAACCCGGTCAAGAACAGGCCGCCAGCCGGGAGGTCTTCCTAGGTAGATGGCTCAACACCAACGGAGTCCGCGCGGTTCACCCGTACGCATCCCTCGAGGTCGACCAGCCAGTCGTCGTCGAGGGCCATCCGGTCACCTTCTGGCACGACCTCGGAGATCATCGCCCAGGCACCCCTCGCGAGGTCGCGGCAGCGTTGAGACACCTCCACTCCCTGCCGATGCCCGGCAAGGTGGTCGCTCGGCTGGCGCCGTTCGTGCGCCTCGAGGAACGCATCAACGCCGCGACCTGGCTGCCAACCGACGATCGCATCTGGCTACTGGCGAGGCTCGAAGACCTCCAAGCAGCCTGGACGGATCGGCCCCGCGGCCTCCCCGACTCTCTGATCCACGGAGACGCCTGGGCCGGCAACGTCGTCAGCACCCCCGAGGGGGTCGCCTTCCTCGACCTGGAGCGGTGCACCATCGGCCCGCCCGAGTGGGACCTGACCTCGACGGCATGCCGGGTGACGTCGTACTCAACTCTGTCGGCAGAGGACTACGCCGACTATTGCGAGGCCTACGGACGCGACGTCACTCGATGGGGCGGGTTCGACCTGTTCCGCGACATCCGTGAGCTCCGAGTCACTTGTTATGCCGCCTACCGAGCCCAGCACGACCCAGCTCTGAGGTCGAACGCAGGCACTCGGGTCGACTGCCTTCGGGGGCTGAACGGTCC
>NZ_JBHVKN010000381.1:0-1652 GCF_042798075.1 Nocardioides sp. NPDC057772 | reverse complement strand
CCTGGCCCCGCGCGCCGGAGTTGGCGAGCATCTGGGCGAGCCGGCGCAACCGGACCGCAGCGAAGCGTGGCCCGGCTTGCGCCGACTCGGCGAAAGCCCGACGTAAGGCGAACTAAGAAACGAAAGGCGGTCACGGAATGACCGACAACCAGGAGCAGAAGCCCCTGCTCAAGGTCATCGACCAGAACGCCACCCCCGAGGACGTAGCCGCGATCGTGGCCGTCTTCGCCGCGATGGGATCGGCCGGCGAGGCACCCAAGAAGAAGCCGCGCTCCCTCTGGGCCACCCCCCAGCTGCGCACACCGCTCCACCCCGGCCCCAACGCCTGGCGCGCCAGCGGCCTGCCCCGCTGACGCGGATCGCAATGTCATGATCGCTGCGTGATCACGTTCTCTCGGCGATATCTCCTGGTCACCCTGGCTTGGCTGGTGACCCGGGGATGGGTGGTGATCCTGTACGGGTTCCCGGCGGCAGCCGAAGGCCTCGTCGGCTGGTGGGGCGTGGAGTGGGGCGTCGTCGGCGACGTCAACTACTACCGCGACAGCCTCGACGCGCTGGCGAAGGACGGAGTGGCGGGGGCGCTGGTCGAGTATCCGGTGCCGGCGTTGCTGCTGCTCTGGATCCCGTACGCCGCGATCGACCTGCTCCGCCTCGGCGGCGAGGCCTACATCGTGGCGGTGCTGGCGATGGCCGCCCTGACCGACCTGCTCTTCATGGCGCTGATCGTGCGCAACCGCCGCGGCGAACACCCGAGGCTCGGGATCTCGGGCGCCGAGGCGATGTGGCTGGCCGCGGTGCCGGCGCTGGGGGCGACGGCGTACGCCCGTTTCGATCTCTTTCCCGGGATCATGGTCGGTCTGGCGGTGCTCTACGCGGCGAGGCGACCGAGGGTGGCGGCAGCGTTCGCGGCGTTCGCGACCGGTGCGAAGTACTGGCCGATCCTGGTGATCCCGGCCCTCGCCGCGAACCGCGCCGCCCGCCGAGGCGTGATCCTGACCGTCGGCGTCACCGGCCTCGCTCTGGCCGGCCTTAGCCTTGTCCTGGGTGGCTGGGACCGGCTCTGGACGCCGCTGAACTACCAGAGCGAGCGGGGCCTGCAGATCGAGTCGGTCTTCGCGACGCCGGCGATGTTCGTATGGGGCCACGGCGGCCCGGCGAGCGGCTACGCGATCGACTACACCGAGTGGAAGGCGTACGACATCAGCGGGCCGCTGGTCGAGGCGTCGCTCCTCGCCGCGACGGTCGCCTCCGTGGTCGCCGCCGCGCTCGTCATCGTCTGGTGGGTGCTCGCCTGGCTTCGTCTCCCCAGTGGCGAGAAGGCCGAGGAGGCGATCGTGTGGCTGGTGCTCGCGACCGTGGCCGCGTTCCTGGTGACCAACAAGGTGCTCAGCCCTCAGTACATGCTCTGGCTGCTCCCCGCAGCCTCCGCCGGCCTGGTCCTGCTCCACGGCCGGGCCCGCCGACAGCTCGGGATCTGGTCGGTCGTCCTGATCGCGGTGACGCTGCTGACCCACGAGGTCTTCCCGCGAATGTACGGCTACATGCTCACCTTCGACGACATCGGCTCACCCTGGATCACCGAGGTGCTGGCCTGGCGCAACAGCCTGCTGGTGCTGCTCTTCCTCTACGCCGCCTGGCGCACTACTCGGTTG
>NZ_JBHVKN010000380.1:0-1677 GCF_042798075.1 Nocardioides sp. NPDC057772 | reverse complement strand
GCCATGAACCGCCGCTCGCTGGCAGGGATCAGCTCCGCGACGAGGTCTGGGTCGGTTGCCGCTGTTCCGTACAACCGTGGCCCGTCGAGGGCGAAGACATCCATCATCACGAGCCGGCCGTCGGCTCTGCGCATGACGTTGGTCGGGTTGAAGTCGAGAGGTCCTGGCCACCGCTGCTCCTGCACCAGCCGCTCGTGGATCCGTAGTGCCACCTCGAGGAGCGGGCCACCCGGCTCCTGAATCGTTCGTGCGAATCTCATCGCCTCGTGCTCCGGAACGGGTTCGAGCAGCTCGAGGATCTGCAGGTCGCCACGGCCGGCGAGCTTGCGATGGCCGAACAGCGCCGGCACCTGACCGGTCGAAGCCGCCTCGCGGTAGAAGGCCGTGTTGTACGCCCCTGCCGGATCGAACGGGCTGATCCGTGCAGCTACGCGTCGGCCCGGTGACCTCAGGGCGATGGCCCAGTCGCCCGCTCCGCATCGCATCCATCCCGCGTCGAGGAGCGCGGCTTCCGCGTCCTTGTGGTCGGCGTCAGGAGGCACGAGCGCCAGACTGCTGTCGTTCGAACCGGCCGGTGTGGTCATCGCGGAAGACTCTAGTCACCTGCCTCGTCCGGCAGCCGCCGATTTTCGCGGGACCCCGTGCCGCAAGCCATGAGAGAATGTCACCAGGCCTCGGAGCGCACCGCGCTTCGAGGCTTTCGCGTATGACCACTCTCCACACCGACCTCGATGGCATTCCTCACCCTGTCATCGCCCGCCCCGCTCGGCCCGAGGGCCACCTCGCCCTGCGCCATCTGTGGCTGCTC
Organism: Nocardioides sp. NPDC057772; assembly: GCF_042798075.1. Classification (NCBI taxonomy): domain Bacteria; kingdom Bacillati; phylum Actinomycetota; class Actinomycetes; order Propionibacteriales; family Nocardioidaceae; genus Nocardioides; species Nocardioides sp. NPDC057772. The sequence goes on along the minus strand of NZ_JBHVKN010000380.1, from coordinate 869 downwards.
TTCCGCCACGACATGTCGGGCTTCAGCTCGACACTCCCGTTCGCCGACGGCACCTTCCGCACCGAGCGCCTCGAGGCAGCCCTCCGCCCTGACCCCGGCTGGGGTGCCTGGGTCCTCACCGCCGGCGTCCATCCGATCGGGTTCGCGCTCGTCCGCGATGCCGACCAGCCCGTACGCATCCTGAACAGCTTCTTCGTCGTCGCCGGCGCTCGCCGGGGCAGGCTCGGGCTCCAGTTCGCGCGGGCTGTCATCTCTGATGCGCCGGGGGAGTGGAAGGTCGCCTATCAGGAGCAGAATCGTGCTGCTGCGCGGTTCTGGGAGCGGGTCACCGCGGGGTGTGATCGATCGTGGTCTGAGACCGTGGGGGCTGGGGGTGTGGTCGATACGTGGATCTCGTTCTCTGTGGATCGCTCGATCGGTTGGTCGAGCCGCCGGCGCCGGTAGGCGAGGCGTGTCGAGACCGACACGGTTCTCTTCTCCGGGAGGGCTCGGTTTGGCGGCTGTGTTTTCGGTTCAGGGTTCGCCGCCGACCCTTGCTTTGATTGTTTCTCGATCGGCCGCCGCGTCAAGGACGGGCTTCGCCCGCCGGCTTCGCCGGCCGCTTCGCGGTCCTTGACCCGGCACCCGATCGAGAAAAGATTTCGCCTGTATCGGGGCGGCGGCGAGAGGGTGGCGCAGCACTCATGTGTCTTGTTCGCTGACTGCGTAACCCGGGTCCGACCAGCAAAAACGGGTAGCATCGTGGTGCTCAAACGCATATAATAAGACGCATGAACGAGACCATCGACCGCCTCCTCGACGGGCCACCTCCCGGTGCGTCCGAGACCGAGTTGGTCGACTGGATCACGCGTCTGGAAGCGGTGAAGTGT
>NZ_JBHVKN010000379.1:0-1721 GCF_042798075.1 Nocardioides sp. NPDC057772 | reverse complement strand
GGGCGGGCGAGAGGACGCGCAGATGCGCGCGATCGGCGCAGCCCTCGAGGGGGCCGACGCTCGTCGGCGCTCTCAGGAGTCGCAGCGTACGACGCCTCGGTCCGGGTGATCGCTCACCCGAACCGAGGCGCCGTCGGCATGGTTCAGGCGATGTGGAAGTCGCTCACGTTGACGTTCACGGCCTCGACGTCGATGTCGAAGTAGTCCTCGACCGCCTCGATCACCTGGGTGCGGATCGCGACGGCGTTGGCCTTCGCCGGAGTGCCGTAGGCGATCACGTAGGACACGGTGATGTTGGCGACGCCGTCGACGATGTCGACCACGGTGCCCTCGTCGTCGATGGCGTGTACGCCCTCGACCTTGGCCGCGATGTGGTGGACCAGGCGCTCGACGAGGCCCTCGCTCACCGTCGACTTGCCGCGCTCCTCACGAGCGACGCGCAGCACACCGGTCAGGGTCGAGTCGGCGGTCGGCTCCGGCTCGGCGACCGGCTCCGGCGCGAAGCCCGGTGCGGGCGCCTCGGACACGACCTCGTCGGCGGGTACGTCGGCGGCCTCCTCGGCGGATACGTCGGCGGGTACGTCGGCGGCCTCCTCGGCGGATACGTCGGCGGCCTCCTCGGTGGTCTCCTCGGTCGGCGCGTCGTCGACGATCACCTCGGTGTCGGCGGTGTCGGCGGTGTCAGCGGTGTCAGCCTCGGCCTCGGCCTCGGCCTCGACCTCGGTCGGGACGTCCTCGACGGCGTCGGTCGGCTCGGTGGCCGACTCGACCTCCTCCTCGACCTCCTCGACCTCCTCGGCCTCGACCGGGGCCTCCTCGACGGCAGCCTCGACGGCCTCGGTGGCCTCCTCCGCCTCGACCTCGACCGGCTCCGTCACGTCGGCGGCCTCGGCGTCGGTCGCGGCCTCGGTCACCTCACCGGACTCGGACGCGACGACAACGTCCTCCGGCTCGGCCGGGGTGTCCTCCTCCTCGAGCACGGCTTCCTCGGCGACCGGCCCACCCTCGACGGCGGCAGGCTCGTCCGCGACCTCGACAGCGGTCTCCTCGGTCTCGACCGGGACCTCCGCGACGGCGACTTCGTCGGACACCTCCGCGTCGGTCTCGGCGGACTCGACGGCGTCAGCCGGGACGAAGGTGTCCTCGGCGTCGACCTCGACCTCGGTCGCCTCTCCGGCCTCGGCAACCTCGTCGGTCGCACCCTCGACGGCCTCGTCGGTCGCACCCTCGACGACCCGCTCGGTGGATCCTTCGGCCACGCCGTCAGCGGCCGCGGCGACGACGGCGTCCTCGGCCGCCGTCTCGTCGACCACGTCGGTGGTCTCGGTGGCGGGGGCTTCGGCGTCGACGCCCTCGAGCGGCGCCTCGTACGTGCCCTCGGTCTCGACGACCTCGGTCGGGATCTCGTCGGTGGCTTCGACGCCCTCGGTCGCGGCGGTGGCCTCGGTCTCGACGACCTCGCCCACGACGTCGCTGCCGACCTCGACGTCCTCGGCGGCGAGCTCGGCCACCTCGGCGGCCGGAGCCTCCACGGTGTCGGTGACGACGTGTTCAGGGTCGGAGAGCGGGTCCACCACGGGAGCCTCGGCGACCGGCTCGACAACCGGCTCGACAACCGGCTCGACAACCGGCTCGGCGACGGCCGCGGCGGCAGGCTCGGCAGCCGACGCCGCGGCGGGCTCAACCGCAGGCTCATCGGCCGGCTCAACGGCCGGCTCGAC
>NZ_JBHVKN010000378.1:0-1727 GCF_042798075.1 Nocardioides sp. NPDC057772 | reverse complement strand
CGTGCCCCTCGCCAACACCGAGGGCTACCCGGTGAGAATCGAGGACGAGACCGGCTGCGACTACTTCGTCGCCCGCACGGTGACCGGGTTCGACCCGACCGCGCCGACGCCCGAGTTCATCAAGAAGCGCCTCGAGCAGGTCGGCGTGCGCTCCATCTCGCTCGGCGTCGACGTCACCAACTACGTGATGTTCGAGCTCGGTCACCCGATCCATGCCTACGACAAGGCCAAGCTGACCGGCCCGATCGTGGTCCGCCGCGCGCACGAGGGGGAGAAGCTGACCACCCTCGACGACACCGTGCGGGAGCTCGACCCCGAGGACCTCGTGGTCTGCGACGACACCGGCCCGATCGGGCTGGGCGGCGTGATGGGCGGTGCGTCGACGGAGATCTCCGAGACCACCACCGACGTCCTCGTCGAGGTGGCCCACTGGGATCCGCGCTCGATGTTCCGCACCGGGCGCCGGCACAAGCTCACCAGCGAGGCAGGGAAGCGAAACGAGCGAGGGGTCGACCCGCTGCTGCCGCCGATCGCCGCCGACCGCGTCGTGGAGCTTCTGGTGGAGTACGGCGGGGGCGTCGCCGAGCCGGGCGTGACCGAGGTCGGCCCGGGGGCCTCGCCGGAGACGCGCAAGCCGCTCACGACGATCACGATCCCGACGTCGCTGCCGTCGAGGATCATCGGTATCGACCTCGATGACAGCACGGTGGTCAAGTGCCTGGAGCTGATCGGCGCCCAGGTGAGGGTCGAGGGCGACAACCTCACCGTGACCGTTCCGACCTACCGCACCGACCTCAACGACCCCTACGACCTGGTCGAAGAGGTCGCCCGCATCGTCGGCTACGACAAGGTCCCCTCGGTGCTGCCGCGCCGGGCGACCGGTCGCGGTCTGACCCGCGCCCAGCAGCTGCGTCGCCGGATCGGCCGTACGCTGGCAGGGGCCGGGCTGGTGGAGGTCGTCGACTTCCCGTTCGTGGGCGAGGCCGACTTCGATCGCCTCGGGCTGCCCGCCGACGACGTCCTGCGCCACACCGTCAAGCTGGCCAACCCGCTCAGCAGCGAGGAGCCCGGCTACACCACGACGCTCCTGCCGGGGCTGCTGAAGGTGGCGGCCCGCAACGTGTCCCGGGGTCAGGACGGGGTCGCCCTGTTCGAGACCGCGACCGTCGCGTTCCCCGTGGACCAGGCCGCGCCGATCTACGGTGTCGACCGGCGCCCGTCGGAGGAGGAGCTCGAGAAGCTGCTCGCCGCGATCCCGCGCCAGCCGCTGCACCTCGCCGTCGTCCTCGCCGGGGAGCGTACGCGGGGTGGCTGGTGGGGCTCCGCCGAGACCGCGTCGTGGGCCGACGCGATCGACGTCGTCCGCCGCCTCGGCACCGAGCTCGGTGTCCCGGTCGAGGTCGCCTCGGCGTCGCGGGCGCCGTGGCACCCGGGTCGCTGCGCGGTCGTCTCCGTGGACGGGGTCGAGTTCGGCCACGCCGGCGAGCTGCACCCCAACGTGTGCAAGGCGTTCGGACTGCCGGCCCGTTCGGCAGCGGTCGAGATCGACCTCCACCTCCTGATCTCGAAGGTGCCCGCCACCGCGGCCGGCCCGGTCTTCTCGACCATGCCGGTGGCCAAGGAGGACGTCGCGCTGATCGTGTCGGCCGACGTCACCGTCGCTGCCGTCGAGGCGGCCCTGCGCGAGGGTGCGGGCGAGCTGCTGGAGACCGTGCGGCTCTTCGACG
>NZ_JBHVKN010000377.1:0-1741 GCF_042798075.1 Nocardioides sp. NPDC057772 | reverse complement strand
TCTCAGGCAATTCCTGCACTTCTCGGGTGTTGCAATGCCCGAGAAGTGCAGGAATACCCGGTTAACCGGGTATTCCGACCTCAGGCGCCGGCAGCAGCCTTGAGCGCGTCGGCGCGGTCGGTGCGCTCCCAGGTGAACTCGGGAAGCTCGCGGCCGAAGTGACCGTAGGCAGCGGTCTTGGCGTAGATCGGGCGGAGCAGGTCGAGGTCGCGCAGGATCGCGGCCGGGCGGAGGTCGAAGACCTCGAGGACGGCCTTCTGGATGTTGGCCTCGGGCACGGTGTGGGTGCCGAAGGTCTCCACGAAGACACCGACGGGCTGGGCCTTGCCGATGGCGTAGGCAACCTGGACCTCAGCGCGACGGGCCAGGCCCGCGGCGACGATGTTCTTGGCCACCCAGCGCATGGCGTACGCAGCCGACCGGTCGACCTTCGAGGGGTCCTTGCCCGAGAAGGCGCCGCCGCCGTGGCGGGCCATGCCGCCGTAGGTGTCGACGATGATCTTACGGCCGGTCAGGCCGGCGTCGCCCATCGGGCCACCGACGACGAAGCGGCCGGTCGGGTTGATGTGGAGCTTGTAGCCGTCGAAGGGAACCGACGACTTGAACTGCTCGAGCACCGGCTCGATGACGTGCTTCTTGATGTCGGCGTGCAGCTGCTCCTGGCTGGTCTCCTCGGAGTGCTGCGTCGAGAGGACGACGGTGTCCACGCGGACGGCCTTGTTCTCGTCGTCGTACTCGATGGTGACCTGGGTCTTGCCGTCGGGACGCAGGTAGTCCAGCGTGCCGTCCTTGCGGACCGCGGTCAGCTTCTCGGCCAGCGTCTGCGCCATCTTGATGGGCAGCGGGAAGAGCTCGGGGGTGTCGTCGCACGCGTAGCCGAACATCAGGCCCTGGTCACCGGCACCCTGCAGGTCGAGCTCGTCGACCGAGCTGTTGAGACGGTGCTCCTCGGCGGTGTCGACGCCCTGGGCGATGTCCTGGCTCTGAGCGCCGATGGCGACCTGGACACCGCAGGAGTGGCCGTCGAAGCCCTTGAGCGACGAGTCGTAGCCGATGTCGAGGATCTTCTGGCGCACGAGCTGGGCGACCGGCGCGTAGGCGTCGGTGGTCACCTCGCCCGCGACCACGACCAGGCCGGTGGTGAGCAGGGTCTCGACAGCCACCCGGCTCTTGGGGTCGTGCTCGAGCAGGTAGTCGAGCACGGTGTCGCTGATCTGGTCGGCGATCTTGTCCGGGTGCCCCTCGGTCACCGACTCCGACGTGAAGAGACGTCCGGTCACGTGTAGCTCCGTTTCACAGGTTCGTGTGGGTGTTCAGGTGGTGAATCGTCAATCGTTCTGGTCGACAAACATAGACCCCGAATCCCAGGACTGCTGCGCTGGTCCTCATCGTGGCGCGTGGCGTGTCGTCAGTTCGTACGTTGTTCATCCAGGCGTAAGGCGATCTGGTCCCAGATCACCTCTGCCAGGGCGGACTTCGCCCCTTCCTGCACGTCGACGTGGCCTCCGTCGGCGCCCAGGATGACCGCCTTGTTGACCTCGCTGCCGAAGACCGCGCCGCCGCTGACGTCGTTGACGACGAGCAGGTCGCAGCCCTTCCGCTTCAGCTTGGCCGCGGCCAGCTCGAGCACCGACCCGGTCGCGTCCCCGGTCTCGGCCGCGAAGCCCACCACGACCTGACCGGACCGGGCTCGTACGTTCGAAGGGGCCGTTGGCCCCGCACCTGGCGTGCCTGGTCAACG
>NZ_JBHVKN010000376.1:0-1829 GCF_042798075.1 Nocardioides sp. NPDC057772 | reverse complement strand
GCGTCTCGTTCGGCGAGGCGTTGATCCTCGCGGTCAGTCTGGCCGTCGCCGCCATCCCGGAGTCGCTGCCCGCGGTCGTCTCCGTCGCGCTGGCGCTGGGCGCCCACCGGATGGCGCGGCAGTCCGCGATCGTGCGCTGGCTCCCGGCGGTCGAGACGCTCGGATCGGTGACGGTGCTCGCCTCGGACAAGACCGGCACCCTCACCGAAGGGCGGATGAGCGTGCAGCGGATCTGGACGCCGGAGGGCGTCGACGAGGCGGCGCTGCTCAGAGACGTGGTGCTGTGCAACGACGCCCGGCTGACCGGCACGGAGACCGACCGGACCCTGATCGGCGAGCCGATGGAGGCCGCACTGCTGCTGGCCGCCGCCGACCGCAGGGTCGAGGCGGCCGATCTGCGTCGCTGGTGGACTCGTGTGGACGAGGTGCCGTTCGAGAGCGGGACCCGCCACATGGTGACCGTGGACCAAGCCGAGGACGGCACGGTGCTGGAGGTGGTCAAGGGCGCCCCCGAGGTGGTGCTGAGCATGCTTCCGGAGGGTTCGGAGCGGAGCCGTGGAGCAGCGGCCGCCGACGACCTGGCCGGTGCCGGGTTCCGCGTCCTCGCCGTGGCACACCGGTCATGGCGGCCGCCGAGCGAGCGGCCGGAGTCGCTCGTGCTCGTGGGGCTCGTCGGTATCGCCGACCCGCCCCGCACGGACGCCGCCTCGGTGGTGGCCGACTGCCGCGAGGCGGGGATCCGGACCGTCCTCATCACCGGCGACCACCCCGCGACCGCGGGCGCCGTCGCCCGCGACGTCGGCATCCTCGCCGTGGGCGAGGTGATGAGAGGCGACGTGATGGACGGTGCCGCCGTGGATCGTGGTGAGCACCGCGAGGCGGTCGACCGGGTCCACGTCTATGCCCGGACCCGACCGGAGCAGAAGGTCGACATCCTCGACGCGCTGAAGGCCCGCGGCCATGTCGTGGCGATGACCGGCGACGGCGTCAACGACGGACCGGCCCTCCGCCGCGCCGACATCGGCGTGGCGATGGGGAAGCGCGGCACCGAGGTGGCCCGGCAGGCCGCCGACGTGGTGCTGGCCGACGACAACCTCCGCACCCTGGTCGTCGCGGTGGGTGAGGGCAGGCGCGTGTACGCCAACATCCGTACGTTCCTGCGCTACGGCCTCGCCGGCGGGCTGGCCGAGGTGCTCGTGATCCTGCTCGGCCCGTTTCTCGGCCTGGCGTTCCCGTTGGGCGCCGGACAGATCCTGTGGATCAACATGCTCACCCACGGCGTACCCGGTGTCGCGTTCGGCGGCGAACCGCTCGACCAGCAGGACATGAGGCGGCCCTCACCGTCCCCGGAGCGCTCGGTGCTCGGCGGCGGTCTGGCCCGTCAGATCGTCATGTCCGGGCTCCTCATCGCGGTGGTCAGCCTCGCGGCGGGCCTGCTGGCCCAACGCCTGGGATGGCACGTGCAATCCGCCGTCTTCCTCACGCTCGGGGCGGCCCAGCTCGGCCTGGCCCTCGCGCTGCGGGCGCCCCGGAAAGGCTGGACCCTGGCGGGACGGGGCATCGAGATCGCGGTGCTGATCGCGCTGCTGCTGCAGCTGGCCGCGGTGTGGTTCGGTCCGCTCCGGGCTCTGCTGGGGACAGAGGTCCTCGAGCCGCGCGCCCAGCTGATGCTTCTCGCGCTGGCATGTCTGCCGGGCCTCGTGGTCGCGGCCGGCCGAGCGGTCGAGCGGCTGGCTCAGCGTCGCCACGAGGGCTGATCGGGGCTGGCCGACCCTCACAACCTGGCCGGCCGGTGCACCAGGCTGGGTGCTGCGCCACCCGCCTGGTGC
>NZ_JBHVKN010000375.1:0-1850 GCF_042798075.1 Nocardioides sp. NPDC057772 | reverse complement strand
ACCGTTGCCCAGGTGGGCGGCGGAGTGTCCGGTCCGTCGGGTCCGTCGAGGCGTAGGACGGCGTGGAAGTGCTGGACCTCCTCGTTGGTCTGGAAGATCTCGACCAGCTTCTTGTAGGTCGGGTTGTCCTTGTCCTCGGCGCGTACGGCGAAGATGTTGACGTAGGGGAGCGCCTTCGGGTCGGAGGGGTCGTCGGTCGCCAGCGCGTCCTCGAACTTCAGGCCGGCGTCCTCGACGAAGTCGTTGTTGATGATCGCCGCGGCGACGTCGGGGAGCGAGGAGGCAGTGATCGAGGCCTGGACGGCCTTGATCTTCACCTTGGAGGCGGCCGTGTCGACCTCCTTGACGGTGCTGAACGGGGTGCCGCCGTCGGTCAGCTTGATCAGGCCCTTGGACTGGAGCAGGACCAGGCCGCGGGCCTGGTTGGTCTCGTCGTCGGGCACGATCACGGTCTCGCCGGCGTTGATCTCGTCGAGGCGCTTGTACTTGGAGGAGTACAGGCCCAGGGGATAGGTGGCGGTCGAGCCGAGCGCGACCAGGTCGTCGTCGTTCTGGACGTTGTAGTCGGCCAGGAAGATGATGTGCTGGAACTGGTTGAGGTCCAGCTCGCCCTCGGACAGCGCCGGGTTGGGCTGGTTGTAGTCGCCGAAGTTCTTGACCTCGAGGTCGATGCCCGCCTCGCGGGCGGCATCCTGGAAGGTCTTCCAGTACGGGTCGTCGGCGCCGACCACGCCGATGGTGACCTGGGTCAGGTCGCTACCGGAGTCGTCGTCGCGGGTGAGGAAGAACGCGAGGCCGCCGATCACGATCGCGGCGGCGACGACGATCGCGATGATCAACGGGAGCTTGGACTTGGGAGCCTCGATGAGCGGGGTGGGCTCGGGCGTGCTGGAGGACACGGGTGGGAACCTCTTCTAGACGAAAGATGTCTCGACGGGGAGAGCGGGCAACCTGGTTGTTGTCCACCAAAACAGTAGACTTAACGAGGATCACATTCCGATTGTCGGTCACACGCCGAGACGTGTCACGGACCCGTCCCGGCGTGTGCTAGCGACATGTTTTCCGAGGTCAGGCGAGGTCGCGCCGCCTCATCACGACCACCGCGGCGACCGCCGCGACCAGGAGGTACGCGGCGACGGTGACCAGCGCCCGCTCGCCGGAGATCGCGTCCAGGACTCCCGGTGTCCCGTTCGGACCGCCGATGATCGCCCCTGCCAGCGAGCCGCCCGCAGTGCCCGGGAGCGCGTCGGTGACGGTCTCGATGCCCGAGAGAAGAGTGCCGACGCCGCGCAGCAGGTTCTCCACCACGAGCGACCAGACCAGGCCCAGCCCGACGGCGAGCGCCGGCCCCTTGGCGAGCACCCCGACGAGGAATCCGAGCAGCGCCCACATCTCCAGCACCAGGAGACCGGCACCGAACGACTGCGCCAGATCGCTCAGGGCGGGCACGGTGATCGTCTGTCCCTCGGTCGCGGCGATCGCGACCGAGACTCCAGCCGACAGCGCCAGCGTGGCGGTCATCATCGCGAAGATGAAGACCGTCACCGCGGCCAGCGAGCCGCCGACAGCGGCGAGTCTGCCCGGTCCCTGGGTGAAGACGGTCTTCCAGGTTCCCCAGCCGAACCCGTTGCCGGCGACCAGCGCGCCGACCACCATCGCCAGGGCGCCGCCGAACATCGGCAGGCCGCTGACGATGACGTCCGGGATCGCGCTCGGCATCAGCTCGGCCAGCAGCTGGGCATTGGTGGCGCCGTCACCGGCAAAGTTGTCGTCGCCGGTCTTGTAGGCGACGTAGTTGAAGACGTACCCGAAGGAAAGCGAGAGCGCCAGCCAGGCGCCGACGATCACCC
>NZ_JBHVKN010000374.1:0-1853 GCF_042798075.1 Nocardioides sp. NPDC057772 | reverse complement strand
ACCCCGTGCCTGGCGAAGCGAAGCGAGCCAGAGGGGTCGGATGCGCCGACTCGGCAGTAAGACTCAGAGATACAACCCAGTAGATTCGTCGGCGATCCGCTCGGCCGCGACGGCGTGCACGTCGCGCTCACGCATCAGGACGTAGACCTCACCGGCGACCTCGACCTCCGGCTTGTCGTCGGCGTCGAAGAGGACCCGGTCACCGATCTCGACGGCGCGCGCGTGCGGACCGACCGCGACCACCCGCGACCAGGTGAGCCGTCGGGCCCCGCCCATGGCGGCCGTTGCCGGGATGACGATGCCGCCGGAGGAGCGGCGCTCACCAGCGTCGGCCCCGACCTCGACCAGCACCCGGTCGTGGAGCATCTTGATGGGGGTCTTGTCGGTCACGTCCGTCTTGCCTTGCCGGTGGAGGGGTCAGTTGACCTTGGTGATCTTACGCAGCGTCGCCATGAGCAGGACGGTGCCCACCACTCCGCCGACGGTCTTGGCGATGTTGCCCATCCTCGGCTCGCCGGAGATCGGGTTGACGTAGACCGCCTTGACGGCCGCCACCTGGCGCTGGACGATCGTCTTCGGGCTGCCCCGGTAGATCAGCTCGTCGATGGTGCCTGCGAGCCGCTCGCGGATCTCTTCGATCTCGGACTCGAGCGAGGAAGTCTGGTCCTTGGACATGCCCAGACCTTAGCAACCGGCGTGCGTCCACAGCGCGCGCCACCGCTGCGGTTCGCCTGGGAATGTTCGCTAGGTTGGCACCATGACGCGTCTCGAGCCGGGCGATGTTGCCCCCGACTTCACTCTTCCCGACGACACCGGGGCGGAGGTCTCGCTCAGCAGCCTCCGCGGCCGCAAGGTGATCGTCTACTTCTACCCCGCCGCGATGACCCCCGGCTGCACGAAGCAGGCCTGCGACTTCACCGACTCGATCGACTCGCTGAAGGCCGCCGGCTACGAGGTCATCGGGATCTCGAAGGACAAGCCCGCCAAGCTCGCCAAGTTCCGCGAGCGTGACGGTCTCACCATCACCCTGGCCTCCGACGAGGACCTCGCCGTGCACCAGGCGTACGGCGCCTACGGCGAGAAGAAGCTCTACGGCAAGGTCGTCGAGGGCGTGATCCGCTCGACCTTCGTGGTCGACGAGGACGGCAAGATCGAGGTCGCGCAGTACAACGTCAAGGCGACCGGTCACGTCGCCAAGCTCCGCCGCGACCTCAACCTGGTGGGGTAGGCCTACTGCTGGTCGTCGGGCTTCTGGAAGTCTGGCGGAGGAGGTACGTCCCCCGGGATCTCCTTGGGAGGCTCGACGACCACGGGGCCGGTGCCGGCGCTCCACTTGGCACCGGTCTCCTTCAGCCACTCGCCCGCCTGGGCGGCGACCTCAGTGGCGGCGGCGCCGACCTGGAGCAGACCGGAGATCGCCTGGTTGCGCGGCGAGTCGGCGTCGGGAGCCGACGCCATCTCGGCCCGCTTGGCCTCGATCTGCGCCTTGAACTCGCCGGCCTTCTCGATGGTCTTCTCGCCGCCGGTGACAAGGTGAGGTGCCGACTTCACCTTGGCGTCCTCGACGGCGGGCTTGGCGCCTTCGACGCCCTTCTGGACGCCATCGCGCCAGTTGGACGCGTTGTCCTTGAACGACATGACTTCATCCCTCTCTGGATGGGGTGTTGTGCTTCCATCCTTGAGGGTCAGGTACCCGATGTCCATGGGGATCGCCCCTGGGCTGCCCCGGGTCGAACCCGGACGCTGAGTGCCGAAGGCGGGACTTGAACCCGCACGCCCTGGAGCACAGGAACCTAAATCCTGCGTGTCTGCCAATTCCACCACTTCGGCCGAGCGGCGATCAGTCTAGAGAC
>NZ_JBHVKN010000373.1:0-1863 GCF_042798075.1 Nocardioides sp. NPDC057772 | reverse complement strand
CTTGATGTCCTGGAAGTTCTTCAGGACCAGACCGCACTCGAAGCCCTCGCGGACCTCGGCGGCGTCGTCCTTCTCGCGGCGCAGCGAGGCGAGGTCGAGGTTGTCGGCCGCCACGGCGCCGTCGCGCAGGACGCGAACCTTGGCGTTGCGGCGGATGAGGCCCTCGGTGACCATACAACCGGCGATGTTTCCGGCCTTCGACGAGCGGAAGATCGCACGGATCTCCGCCTTGCCGAGGACCCTCTCCTCGTATTCCGGCTTGAGCATGCCCTTGAGGGCCGCCTCGATCTCCTCGATCGCCTGGTAGATGACCGAGTAGTAGCGGATCTCGACGCCTTCGCGGTCGGCCAGCTCCGTCGCCTTGCCCTGCGGGCGGACGTTGAAGCCGATGATGATCGCGTCGGAGGCAGCCGCCAGGTCGACGTTGGTCTCGGTGATCGCACCGACACCGCGGTCGATGACCCGGATGCCGACCTCGTCGCCGACGTCGATCTTGGCCAGCGCGTCCTCGAGCGCCTCGACCGAACCGGACACGTCGCCCTTGAGGATGAGGTTGAGCTCCTGGCTCTCGCCCTTCTCCATGGAGGCCATGAAGTCCTCCAGCGTGCGGCGTACGCGGCGCTTGGCCTGCTGCGCGGCACGCTCGCGTGCCTCGCGCTTCTCGGCGATCTGGCGAGCCATCCGGTCGTCCTCGACGACCAGGAAGCTCTGGCCCGCACCCGGCACCGCCGAGAGACCCAGGACCATCGCCGGACGCGACGGGGTCGCCTCGGTGATCTCGTGGCCGTACTCGTCGATCATCGCGCGGACACGGCCGTGGGCCGGGCCGGCGACGATGGACTCACCCACGCGCAGCGTGCCGCGCTGGACCAGGATGGTGGCGACCGGGCCGCGACCGCGGTCGAGGTGAGCCTCGATCACGATGCCCTGCGCGTCCTGGCTGGCGTTGGCCTGCAGGTCGAGCGAGGCGTCGGCGGTCAGCACGACGGCCTCGAGGAGGCCATCGATGTTGATCCGCGACTTGGCCGAGATCTCGACGAACATGGTGTCGCCGCCGTACTCCTCGGGGATGAGGCCGTACTCGGTCAGCTGGCCACGGACCTTGGTCGGGTCCGCCTCCGGCTTGTCGATCTTGTTGATCGCGACCACGATCGGGACACCGGCCGCCTTGGCGTGGTTGAGCGCCTCGATCGTCTGCGGCATCACGCCGTCGTCGGCCGCGACCACGAGGATCGCGAGGTCCGAGGACTGCGAACCACGAGCACGCATGGCGGTGAACGCCTCGTGACCCGGGGTGTCGATGAAGGTGATCTTGCGCTCTTCGCCGTCCACCTCGGTCGAGACCTGGTAGGCACCGATGTGCTGGGTGATGCCACCGGCCTCGCCCTCGATGACGTTGGCGTCACGGATGGCGTCGAGCAGCTTGGTCTTACCGTGGTCGACGTGACCCATGACGGTGACGACCGGCGGTCGGACCGTCCAGTCGGACTCGTCGCCCTCGTCGCCGAGCTCGATGTCGAAGGACTCCAGCAGCTCGCGGTCCTCGTCCTCGGGGGAGACGACCTGGACGACGTAGTTGAGCTCCTCACCGAGCAGCTCGAGGGTCTCGTCGTTGACGGACTCGGTCGCGGTGACCATCTCACCGAGGCCGAACAGCATCTGCACCAGCTGAGCCGGCTCGACGTTGATCTTCTCGGCGAAGTCGGTCAGGCTCGCGCCGCGAGCCAGGCGAATGGTCTCGCCGTTGCCCTTGCGTACGCGGATGCCACCGATCGTCGGGGCCTCCATGGCCTCGAACTCCTGGCGACGCGCCCGCTTCGACTTCCGGCCACGACGCGAGGGACCGCCCGGGCGACCGAAGGC
>NZ_JBHVKN010000372.1:0-1891 GCF_042798075.1 Nocardioides sp. NPDC057772 | reverse complement strand
GGCACGAAGTGTCGCTCGGGCCCTCGTCGTACTCGCCGAAGGCGTTCGGCAGGCCCGCGTTCGGGTAGCAGGAGACGAACGCGTCCGCGACCCGGGAGAGCTCGGCGATGTAGGGGCGCATCTCCTGGGCACCGAGCGCGCAGTTGAGGCCGACGAGGAGCGGCTCGGCGTGGCGTACGGAATCCCAGAACGCTTCGGTGACCTGACCGGACAGAGTGCGGCCGGACGCGTCGGTGATGGTGCCGGAGATGACGACGGGCCAGCGGCGGCCGTATTCCTCGAAGACCTGCTGGACGCCGAAGATCGCAGCCTTGGCGTTGAGGGTGTCGAAGATGGTCTCGATGAAGATCAGGTCCGAACCGCCCTCGAGGAGCGCACGGGTCGCCTCGGCGTAGGCGTCGCGCAGCTGCTCGTAGGTGATGTTGCGGGCGCCCGGGTCGTTCACGTCCGGGCTGATCGAAGCCGTGCGCGACGTCGGGCCGAGCGCGCCGGCGACGTAGCGCGGCTTGTCGGGCGTCGAGTAGGCGTCCGCGGCCGCACGGGCCAGGCGCGCCGCCTCGTAGTTGAGCTCGTAGGCGAGATCGACCATGTCGTAGTCGATCAGCGAGACCGCGTTGGCGTTGAACGTGTTGGTCTCGATGATGTCCGCGCCGGCCTCGAGGTATTCCCGGTGGATGCCCTCGATGATCTGCGGCTGCGTCAGGTTGAGCAGGTCGTTGTTGCCGATCAGGTCGGTGTGCCAGTCCTTGAACCGCTCACCGCGATATCCGGCCTCGTCGGGACGGTCACGTTGGATCGCAGTGCCCATCGCACCGTCGAGCACCATGATCCGCTCCTTCAGGGTGGCGGTCAGGGTCTCGGTGACATCAGGGCGCAGACTCACTCTGGGTTCCTCTCCCGGCGGGCAGGCTGGTGTGTGCTCGGCTTTGCCTGAAACACGCTACGGCGTAGGTGTGCGGACAACGCCATCTCATTCCGAATCCTGACACCCGTGGTCCACCAGGTGGGAATTCATGAGGTGTACGCAGGGTGAACGACGTCGTTGCTCTGGTCCACATGACTAGGGTGGAGATGTGATCGAGATCGAAGAGACCCGCGACCTGGTCGATCCTGTGGTGATCGCCGCGTTCGAGGGATGGAACGACGCGGCCGACGCCGCCTCCGGCACGGTCGACCACCTGATGGACGTCTGGCACGCGCGCGTCGTGGCCGAGATCGACCCCGAGGACTACTACGACTACCAGGTCAACCGGCCGACCACCGGCGTCGACGAGAACGGGTTCCGTACGATCACCTGGCCCACCACCCAGATCGCCGTCTGCTCTCCGCCCGATCTCGACCGCGACATCATCCTGGTCCGCGGCATCGAGCCCAACATGCGCTGGAAGCAGTTCGTCAGCGAGATCCTGGAGTGCGTCGACGACCTCGGCGGCCAGCTCGTGGTGACCCTCGGCGCGCTCCTCGCCGACGCCCCGCACACCCGCCCGATCCCGGTCTCCGGCACCGCCACCGAACCCGATCTCGTCGACCGGCTCAAGCTCGACTCCCCTTCCTACGAGGGGCCGACCGGCATCGTCGGCGTGATCCAGGAGGCCTGCGTCCAGAGCGACATCCCCGCGGTCTCCTACTGGGCCGCGGTCCCCCACTACGTCGCCGCCCCGCCCTGTCCCAAGGCCACGCTCGCGATCGTCAACAAGCTCGAGGACCTGCTGCAGTGCTCCATCCCCCTCGGCGATCTTCCCGAGGACTCCCGAGCCTGGGAGCGCGGCGTCAACGACCTCGCCGAGGAGGACGAGGACGTCTCCGACTACGTACGGCCCCTGGAGGAGGCCCGCGACACCGCCGACCTCCCCGAGGCCTCCGGCGACGCGATCGCGCGGGAGTTCGAGCG
>NZ_JBHVKN010000371.1:0-2053 GCF_042798075.1 Nocardioides sp. NPDC057772 | reverse complement strand
CGCCGAGGGTCCGGGCGATGCCGTTCTCTTGGCGGAGTTGGTCGAGGTCGATGGTCACGATCACCGTGGTGGCGTCCCCGCCGTGGAGGGGCAGCTGGGCCGGGTCGAGGGTCTCGAGCAGCTGGCACAACGCCGATCCCAGACGCCGGTCGTAAGGAAGGTACTCACCGGTGTCGGTGCGGGTGCCGTCCTCGCGCCGGGGTGAGGCGAAAGCTTCCAGATTCGTCGCGAGTCGGTCCGCGGCCGCGTCGGGGATGACCGCGGAGATGCGGGTGGTCCCGTCTCCGAGGCGGCGCATGGTCAGCCGGGTCTTCTTCCGGGCGTGGGCTTCCTCGGCGGCGAGGCGCCGGGCTTCTTCGGCTTCGGCGATCTCGGGGGCGATGACATCGAGGATGCGGCGCCCGAGACGACGCAGCTGGGCGGGGTCGAACTCGGTCGCGTAAGCCACCAAAGTCTCCTCAGCCTTCGTTCTGATCTCGACATCGAGATCAGCGGGAAGTTCGTCGAGAGCCTGGGTGATCGCCTGAGCCTGGGCGGGGTTGCAGGCACCGGCTCGCATCGCGGCCGCGACCAGCTCATAGGAGCGGTCCAGTGCCTGCGCCAATCGAAGGTCGGCGCGCAGGGTCTCGGGGCGCTGGTGGGTGTGGTGATGAAGCCACGCGGCCATGTCCCGGGCGGCGCTCTCGGCGGCGACGTCGTCCGCGGTCGCGATCACGCGGAGTTCGAGCTCGGCCAGCTGGGCCTTGGCCCGGGCGATCTCGACCAGGGTGGTGGCCTTCTGGTCGGTGGCCATGAACGACGGATTCGCTTCAGCGACCTGATCCAGGGCGGCGGTGATCGCGACCACGGCCCCCAGCACGGGGTGGTGGGGCTGTTGCAGCGTGGTCATCACGGTCACCTCCCGACGTACGAACTCAAGGATCTGCACACGCAGATCCGTCTGGTTCGCTGGTCTTGGAGGCCCGGCAGTACGGGCTATTACTCACCCTCGCAGCTCGGCGGTCACGCCCCTGGTTCCCCTGGAATACCCCGCACCCATTGTGTCCCGAGCGCGGCGGCACGCCTCTTTCGAGGTGGTCGGCCATCACGTTTATGCCTGCGCCGAGCCTACCACACACAGCAAAATCAAGCGAACCAAAACAGGTAAACCCAGTCAGGGACAGGTATCCCCACCAAACCCAGACCGCTGCTGGAACCCAGACAAGTCAGGCAAATGGCACCCAACCCAGACACCCTGGTTCGAAATCTCCCAACCCGAACAACGTATTGGCCCCACCCGTGCTGGAACCCGGTCACGAGACCGACCGACACACATCCAGATCCCCACACGATCGCGGCCAGCGAGCACCCGAAACCACTACCCTCGCCCCGATGACCTTGACCGAGATCGGCGCCGCCTACGACACCCGCGCCGCTGAATACATCGACCTCTTCGG
The DNA here is from genome assembly GCF_042798075.1 of Nocardioides sp. NPDC057772. Taxonomy (NCBI): domain Bacteria; kingdom Bacillati; phylum Actinomycetota; class Actinomycetes; order Propionibacteriales; family Nocardioidaceae; genus Nocardioides; species Nocardioides sp. NPDC057772. The sequence continues at coordinate 617 of NZ_JBHVKN010000371.1, read as the reverse complement.
CACGATCGACAAGCTCGCCGAACAAGACCGCGACACGATCACCACCTGGCGCGACAGCACGACCGGCCGTCTCCTGGACGCCGGCTGCGGCCCCGGTCTCTGGAGCCAGGAGCTCACCGCAGGCGGCGTACGCGAGGTCGTCGGGATCGACGCCTCCGCTGAGTTCGTCGCCGCCGCACGAGCACAGTATCCAGGCCCCAGCTTCCAACGAGCGGACCTCGCCGCACTCCCCCTCGCCAACAGCTCGATCGGCGGGATCCTGGCGTGGTACTCGATCATCCACACCCCACCCACCCAGCTCCCCGCGATCCTCAGCGAGTTCGCACGGGTGCTCGCGCCCGGCGGCTCGGCGCTGATCGGCTTCTTCGACGGCGAGCCCGGCGAGGCGTTCGACCATGCCGTCCACACGGCCTACTACTGGTCCCCGGATGCGCTGACGGACCTGCTCGCCCCGCACGGGTTCGTCGTCGGCCAGGCATCGACCCGGCAGGACCCGGGTGCGCGCCGCCGCCAAGGTGACCTGGTCGCGACACTCCAGGCCTGATCAGACGCCCGCCGAGTCGGCGCAACTGTCCCACCACAGAACATCGAGTCGGCGCATCTGCCCCACGCAGGCG
>NZ_JBHVKN010000370.1:0-2083 GCF_042798075.1 Nocardioides sp. NPDC057772 | reverse complement strand
GCTGACGCTCCGGGGCCTCGGTTTCGTCGTCGGCCGTGCTCTGCGGCCGACCGGGTCGCTCAGACGACCTGGTGCAGCCAGCGTACGGGGGCGCCCTCCCCCGCGTGACGGAACGTCTCCAGCTCGTCGTCCCACGGCTTGCCGAGGAGCTTGTCCACCTCGAGCTCGAGCGTCGTGTCGCCGAGTGCGGCCTTCACGACCGCGGCCTTCAGCCGGTCCTCGGGGATCATGATGTCGCCGTGCATCCCGGTGACGGCGTGGAAGACGCCGAGGTCGGGCGTGAAGGAGTAGCGCGCGCCCTCAGAGGTCGACGTGGCGTCCTCGGTGACCTCGAAGCGCAGGTGTGTCCAGCCCTTCAGCGCCGAGGCGATCGCGGCGGCGGAACCGATCGCTCCCGACCAGAAGAGCTCGGCTCGGTAGGTGCCGGCCTGGGCGGGCTGCGCCGTCCAGTCGAAGTTCACCGGCACACCAAGCACCCCCGCGACGGCCCATTCGATGTGAGGGCAGAGCGCGGAGGGAGCCGAATGCACGAACACAACGCCTCGGGCGATACCACGCGAGGCGCTCGGGTCCTTGATCTGAGTGGTCACCGAATATCTCCTTCGTTGCGGCGCGAGCTACGCCTTCCCCAGCGGGCTCGATCATGCGTGAAGGAAACACTTCGGCGGATCACATGGATGTAGTTGTACTGTCCATTCTTACCTACCCGGCCCAGGATCTCCAGTATCGGGCCAAAACGGTCAGTGGCGGCCGACACACCTGTCGACCGCCACCGACCACACGATCTGATGCGGTTCTCAGTCCCTCTCGACCGTCTTCTCGAGCGCCTCGGCCCGCGCCGCGGCGTCGGTGATCTCGTCGGCGTCGATCGCGTAGGTGCGGTGGAACCAGGTCAGTGCGTCCTTGTCCCGGCCCGCGTCCTGGAGCGTGTCGGCGTACGCGTAGCGCAGTCGCACCACCCAGGGCTCGCGGCTCTTGTTGTTGAGCGGCGACTGCTCGAGGATGCGCAGGGCGGCGTCGTACTGGCCCATGTCGCGGCGAGCACCGGCCTCGACGATGGTCATCTCGGCCTTCGCCGGCGCCTCGAAGTTCACCACGGACGGGCTGTGGGCGAGCTTGATCGCCTGCTCGGGCTGGCCGAGCGCACGGTGGCAGTCCGCCATGATCGGGAGGTAGGCCGTCGCGCCGTTCATCCGCTTGGCAGCGCGCAGCTCCGCGAGCGCCTCGGAGTAGTGGCCCGCAGCGTACGCGGCCTCGCCCAGGGCCTCGCGAATCACCGCGATCCGCTGGGTGCGCGACTTGGCCGCCTTGGCGTGCTGGTAGGCCAGCTCGGGGTCGGAGTCGATGTACATGTCGGCGGCCACGAGGTGGCGGGCGATACGCGCCGCCAGCTTCTCCGGCAGACCGCGCAGCTGAGCCGAGATCGAACGGTCCAGCTCCTTGCCGGTCACCTCGGGCGGAAGCTCCGGACCGTCGTAGGCCCGCTGATCCGCCGTACGCTCCTCGCGCGGCTCGTCGAAGCGACGCTGCGGCTTGCCACCGGGCTTGCCGCCGCGGTCCTTGGAGTAGCCACCCTTGCGGTCGCTGCCGCCACCGCGCTTCGGACCGTCCGAACGGCCACTTACGCGCGGGCCACCGCGGCCGGTCGACGGCTTGCCGTCGCGGCGCTCGTCGCCGCCCCGGCCGCCGTCACGGCGCTGCTCGCCTCCGCGGCCACCGCCACCATCGCGGCGATCGCTGCTCCGGCCCCCACCCGATCGGCCACCACGGCCACCGGTGGATGAACCTGAGGGCCCTCCTGAGCGTGTCGAAGGGCTCTTCGGACGCCCCGGGCGTCCGGCGGGCTTACCGCCTCTGTTGCTACGGCGCTCGTCAGCCATAGCTGCCATCCTCACTGCTGCCTGCGGCAGCTGACTTCGAAAGATCCCAGATCATTCGCCAGTAAAAGCAGTAGAGGCCGCCCAAAGGGCGGCCTCTACCTGAAATTTTGTCCGGCGGCGTCCTACTCTCCCACAGCCTCTCGGTTGCAGTACCATCGGCGCTGAAGGGCTTGACTTCCGGGTTCGGGATGGGACCGGGTATT
>NZ_JBHVKN010000369.1:0-2083 GCF_042798075.1 Nocardioides sp. NPDC057772 | reverse complement strand
CCTCCGCCTCGTTGCCCTCCTCGACGCGGTAGGTGTAGCCGCACCCGGGGCAGCGGCCGGCCGCCACCTCGTCGTCGAACGTCTGCCGGGTCACGTCGTCGAGCTCCTCGACCACCGTCCCGGCCGGAGGCGGGAACGTGGCGAGCAGCTTGTCGAGCCGGCCGGGGCGTACGTTGGCGAGCCGTACGTCGCCGTCGAAGTGCGCGACCACGCGCTTGTCCATCACCCGGCGCCACAGCGGCGGGATCAGGGCCAGGACGATCATCCCGGCGTAGCCGGTCGGCAGGGCCGGGGACTCCCGGTAGTCACGCAGCGTCTGGTAGCGCCGGGTCGGGTTGGCATGGTGGTCGCTGTGCCGCTGCAGGTGGTAGAGGAGCACGTTCGTGGCGATGTTGTTGGAGTTCCACGAGTGCATCGGCAGCACCCGCTCGTAGCGGCCCGAGGTGGTCTTCTGCCGCAGCATCCCGTAGTGCTCCAGGTAGTTGACGATCTCCAGCAGCGAGAACCCGATGACGGCCTGGAGGATCAGGTAGGGCAAGATCCCGACGCCCAGCCAGAGCGTCATGGCGGTCCACAGCCCTACGCTCATCAGCCACGCGTTGAGGACGTCGTTGCCGAGATGGAACGGGTGGGTGCCCTTCCGCCGGTAGCGCTTGGCCTCCAGGCCCCAGGCGCTCGTGAGCGACCCGGACACGGTGCGGAACCAGAAGCCGTAGAGGTTCTCGCCCATCCGGGACGAGGCCGGGTCCTCCGGCGTCGCGACGCGCACGTGGTGGCCGCGGTTGTGCTCGATGTAGAAGTGTCCGTAGAAGCTCTGCGCGAGCGCGATCTTGGACAGCCAGCGCTCGTGGCTCTCCTTCTTGTGGCCGAGCTCGTGGGCGGTGTTGATGCCGATGCCACCGATGAACCCGATGGTGAGTGCCAGCCCGATCTTGTGCGCCAACGGCCAGTCCTGGGTCGCGATCAGGTACATCGCGAAGACGAACCCGGCGTACTGGATCGGGAGGAACGCGAAGGTGATGTAGCGGTAGTACCGGTCCTCCTCGAGCTCCTCGATGACGTCGTCGGGCGGGTTGGAGCGGTCCAGACCCGCCGCGAAGTCGATGGCCGGGACGATGAGGAGGACGACGATCGGCCCGGTCCACAGGAACACGCCCCAGCCGGTCAGGGCGTAGCCGCCGACCGCGATGAAAGCGAAGGACGGGACCACCAGGCCGAGGAGCCACAGATAGCGCTTCCTGTCCCGCCACCTCTCGGTGGAGCCCCTGTCGACGGTGCCGCTGGCGTCGAGTGTCATCGTGCCTCCTGTGATGCCGGTTACGTCTCTTGTCAGAATGGACGTAAGCAGCCCCAGGAGTCTTTGGGCGATCAGGCCGAATCGATCACCAATTACTGTGCATTTTCACAGTCGCGTTCGCGAGGAAGGCGTCGTGGTAGTCGAGCGCCAGCAGCAGGTCGCCGGCTCGTTCTCGTAGGGGATGCCCGAGAAGCCGCTCGGCCTGGGACACCCGGTAGCGGATCGTGTTCTTGTGGATGCCGAGCCGCTCCGCGAGCCGGTCCGCCGTCTCGCCCGAGGTGAGCACCTCACGCACGGTCTCGCGGAGCCGCCCGTGGGACCGGTCGGCCAGACCGCGCAGCGTCGCCCGGGTGAAGCGCGCGGCGGCATCGGGGTCGTGCGCGACGAGGACCAGAGCGGCCACATCGTCGTAGGCGGTCACCGGCTCGTGCCGACCCGGCGCCAGCGCGACCCGCTGGGCCGCCTGGGCGTCCTGGTGGGCTGCGACGAAGCCGTCCAACCCGCTCCCGCCCACGCCCATCGTCACCCGGACGGATGCCGGATCGATCCCGGTGTCCCTCACGGTCTCGGGCGCTTCTCCGAGCGCGATCCAGGCCCACCTCTGCGGGCCGCCGGGGTTGACCAGCACGGACTGCGGCCGGCCCATCCGGCGGGTGACGGCGGTGAGCGCCGGCTCCAGCTGCTCGATCGAGTCGGCGGAGAGCGCACGCGCGACCAGGGCGACGTGGCCCGGGATGTTGACCGGATGGCAACCTAGGGCGGCGTACAGCTCGGAGGGGGAGACGC
>NZ_JBHVKN010000368.1:0-2102 GCF_042798075.1 Nocardioides sp. NPDC057772 | reverse complement strand
CTCCTCGGGAGTGAAGCGCCCGATCGACGACGCCGACGCGATGATCGCCGAGGCGCTCGCCGCGGCCGACGACCCGAACGCCGCCCGCGTGGAGTCCGGCCGGAGCGACTCCGCCGAGTCGAGCACGACCGCCTCGGAGAGCTGGGGCGGCCGGACCCGCCGGATCCTGATGACCGGCGTCTCCTACATGATCCCGTTCGTCGCCGCCGGTGGTCTGCTGATCGCGCTGAGCTTCCTCCTCGGCGGCTACGACATCACCAACGTCTACGGCGCGGTCATGGTCGACAACACGCTCACGAACCTTCCCGACGTACAGGCTCTCGGCCTCGAGCACGCCCTCTTCGACAGCGGCCTCGCCGTCTACCTGGGCGCTCTCTTCTTCGTCATCGGCAAGACCGCGTTCATGCTGTTCATCCCGGCGCTGGCCGGTTACATCGCGTACGCCATCGCCGATCGCCCCGGCATCGCCCCCGGCTTCATCATGGGTGCGCTGGCCGCCAACCTGTTCGGCGTCGTGAACGCCGACGGCGTGGCAGCGCCGGCAACCGGCTTCCTCGGCGCGATCGCGGGCGGTGTGCTCGCCGGTGTGATCGCGCACTGGGTCAGCGGCTGGCGGGTGCCGAGCTGGGCGCGCGGGCTGATGCCGGTGCTGGTGATCCCGCTGGTGACCTCCATCCTGGCCGGTCTGGTGATGATCGTGGTGCTCGGCAAGCCGATCAACTGGCTGATGGAGCGGCTCACCGACGGTCTCGCCGCCCTGGACGGCACCAGCGCTGTCGCCCTCGGCGCGGTGCTCGGCCTGATGATGGCCTTCGACATGGGTGGCCCGCTGAACAAGGTCGCCTACAGCTTCGCCGCCACCGGCGTCGGCGCGGCCGCACTCGCCGCGGACGCCCCCGAGCTGCGGATCATGGCCGCGGTCATGCTCAGCGGCATGGTGCCGCCGATCGCGCTGGCGCTGGCCACCGTCGTACGTCCTCAGCTCTTCACCACCGCCGAGCACGAGAACGGCAAGGCGGGCTGGCTGCTCGGCGCCTCGTTCATCACCGAGGGGGCCATCCCGTTCGCGGCGGGCGACCCCATGCGCGTCATCCCGGCGATCATGGTCGGCAGTGCCGTCACCGGTGGCCTCTCGCAGCTCTTCGAGGTCGGGGTCCGCGCACCGCACGGAGGCATCTTCGTCCTCTTCGCCGTCACCAACGTGCTCGGCTACCTGATCGCGCTGGCCGCCGGCGTGGTCGTGGGCGCGGGCACGGTCATCGCCCTGAAGTCCATCGGCCGCGCTCCGGTCCCGGCCGCCGCCAGCTGACGTACATCCCACCAACCGAAGGAGCATCATGCACACCCAGACCGTCACCGTCGGCTCCGCCGTCGGCCTGCACGCCCGCCCCGCCGCGATCATCTCCGAGAAGGTCGAGGAGCTCGGCGCCGAGATCACCCTCGCCGTCCCCGGCGGCGAGCCGGTCGACGCCGCCTCCTCGCTGCTGATCATGACCCTCGGCGCGGCCAACGCCGACAAGGTCGAGGTCACCGGCCCCGACCAGGCCGCGGTCGACACCATCGCGGCGCTCGTCGCGCAGGACCTCGACGCCTGAGCGAGGCGTCGCCCCGGTCGGCCGAGGGTTTCCGGCCTGCGGCACTGATCACGGCAACCGGCCCCACACGAGGTGTGGCGACGGTACGTTGGTCGGGTGGTCGATCCGCCGTGGGACCTACTGCTGACCGTGGCCTTCGTGCTCACCGGCACCTCGGGAGTCTGGACCCTCGTGGTCTGTCCCGGCTCCGGTGGGCAGAGGGTCCTGCACATCAACCACACCGTGATGAGCGCAGCGATGATCCTGATGATCTGGGTGATCGTCAGGGACGTCGCCGTCTGGGTTCAGGTCGGGCTGTTCGTGATCTTGACGCTCGCGCTGCTGCCCGCCCTGCGCCGCACCAGCAGCCGGGCGCGGCGTACCGACGTCGTCGGACATCTCGCGCTCAACGCGGCGATGATCTGGATGCTCGCCGCGATGCCGCTGCTCATGGCGGACGCTCATGCCGCCGGGACCCACACCGCGGGTCATGCCGGCCACAGCGGCGCCGCGGCGGCCCTCCCGTCG
>NZ_JBHVKN010000367.1:0-2104 GCF_042798075.1 Nocardioides sp. NPDC057772 | reverse complement strand
CTTCGGCATCATCGCCGGGTTGGGACGCGGCATACCGGGACGGCCACCGGCCTGGCCACCCTCACGGGCGGCCGCGGGACGCGGCGGACGCTGGTCGCCACCGGCCGGGGCACCGCCCTGGCCGCCGCCCTGGCCCCCACCCTGGCCACTGGGGCGCGGACGCCCCATGCCCTGGTTGGAGGAGAACGGGTTGTTGCCCGGGCGCGGAGCGCCGGGCTTGCCGACCGGACGCGGTCCGGGACGGCCGGCACCGCCGGTGCCACCCGCGCCACCGCGAGCCGCGGGAGCCTGCGGACGAGCGCCCGGCTTCGGGGCACCCGGCTTGGGCGCACCCGGCTTGGCGGCCGGCTTCGGGCTGGGCTTGGGCGCGGCGGGGGCCGATGCCGACGCCGCAGGGGCGACCTGTGCAGCCTCGGCCTTCTTGGCCGGGGGCTTCGGGCCGGGCTTCGGCGCGGCCGGCTTGGTCGCGGCGGGCGCCTCGGCAGGCTTCTCGGGCGCCGTGTCCGCAGCCTTCTTGGGGGCCGCGGGCTTGGGCTCTGCCGGCTTCGGACCGGGCTTGGGGCCGGGCTTGGGGGCGGCAGGCTTCTCGTCGGTGGACGCGGAACCGCCCTTGCCGCCGGCCTTCAGGCCGGGGCCGATCTCCTTGCGGAAACGCATCTCCGCAGGCAGCTCGACGGTCGAGCTCGCCGACTTGACGAACTCTCCCATCTCCTTGAACTTCTCGAGAACGAACTTGCTCTCGACTCCGAACTCCTTGGCGAGTTCGTGGACTCGGGTCTTAGCCACGCTTCTCCTTCTGGCCACAGACCCAAATCCGGGTGAAAACTGTGACCACTAGTGGGTGTAGAACACGCTCATCGCGAAGTACTCATCGAGTGCTCATGAGCTTTTGCTCCAATTCCTGGTCAGTTGACCGTCGGCGACGGTCGTGGGTGTCTGGCGCGTGTCGAGGTAGTCCTCCACCGGTGCGCTGGAAAGCCCGCCCTCGGCCCCCTTACCTTTCGGGAACAGGGCCCGGGTGAACGCCTTCCGGCGCACCGCGAGTTCGTAGCACTCACGCGTGGGGTGCAGATGCGCCCCTCGCCCGGGTGCGGTGGCTGTCGGATCGGGCACCACGGCCGGCTGGCCGTTGCGGTCCGAGCCGGCGGTCACCCGCAACAACTCGCGCTTGGCGGCTCGCTTCCGGCAACCCACGCACGTACGGACGGGTCCGTTCTGCGTAGTTTCTTCGAGGCGTGCCACCGATCCTTAACACTACCGCTTCCGGGGTTCGGTAGACGAAACCGGGGCACAGGTCGTTCTTATTCCGTGACCCATCTTCACAATATGGCGGCGATCTCCGGCCAGGCCAGCCGGCCCAGTTCGCGGTCGGCGTCCTCCGAGCCGCCCCAGGCGAGCCTGCTGCTGAGCGGGAGCACCGGCTCCCCCGGAAGCACGACCCGGTGGCCGGCCTCGGGATGGGTGACCACGATCGTCTCCAGGTCGTGGGCCGTACGTCGCCGCCGGACCGCCTCGGCGAAGAGGACCGACGGCCACAGCTCGTCGTCTCCCCCGGCGACCAGGACGACCTCACCGGCGATGCGCTCGACCGGGATGGTCGCGGCCGGCACGCGGTCGGCGTACTTCTCCAGGGCCGAGAGGTAGGCCTCGCAGAACGACGGCAGCTCCCCATCTGCCTCCTTCACGGCATCCTCGACGGCCTCGTCGTCGAAGGGCACGAACGGCACCGGCTCGCCGCGCAACGTCCACGAGGACCGCTGCGGCCGCTCGTCGCTCAGACCTGCCCAGGAGACGTACGTCGGGGAGATGCCGACCACGGCGTCGATCTCGGGGTGCAGGGTGCCGAGCAGCAGCGCCGCCTGGGCACCCCAGGACGTCCCGAGCACGACCAGCCGCTCGTAGCGGGCGTGGAGGTCGCCGAGGACGTCGTCGAACGTCTCCAGCGGCATCAGCCGGGCCTCGCCCGGCTGGCCGGGGCCGCCGAAGTAGCGGATCGACGCCGCCGCCACACCGTGGGAGGCGAGCATCCGGCAGCGGTCGGTCTCGACCCGGGCACCGGCAGCCAGGGGTCGAGCAGGGCGCAGGTCTCGTCGAGGGAGCGGGC
>NZ_JBHVKN010000366.1:0-2120 GCF_042798075.1 Nocardioides sp. NPDC057772 | reverse complement strand
CGCTCGCGATCACCACACCGCTGTGGGGCCGACTGGGCGACCGCATCGGTCCCAAGTGGATGGTGGTCCGCGCCCTAGTCGGCCTGTGTCTGGCAATGGCGCTGATGGCCGCCGCCGGCAGCCCCCTGGCCCTGGTGGCCGCCCGGATCGTGCAGGGCGCGCTCGGCGGAGTCGTCGAGGCAGCCGCGGCGTACGTGGGGTCCGCGGCCTCCGAGGGCAGCCGCGGGCGCGCACTGGGCCGCTCCTACAGCGCCACAGCAGCCGGCGCCCTGGCCGGCCCGGTTGCCGGCGGCACCCTGGTGGCCACCGGCGATCTCCGGCCGTTGCTGATCGGGATCGCCGTCACGGCGTTGCTGCTCGGGGCTGTCTGCACGCTCCGGCTGCGCAATCCCCACCATGGGCGGAGGCCGTCCATAGATGCGGAACCTGCCCGGGCCGCCCTCGTGTCGGTGTGTGCCCGAATCGGCTGGATCCCGTTGGCTGGTGGGTTCCTCGCCTTCTTCGGCGTCTACGGCCTGATCCCGGTCTATGCCGACTTCGTCACCGACCTGGTGGCCGAACCCCAACAGGCAGGGCCATGGGTCGGCGGGCTTCACGCCGTGATGTGGGCCGGCACCCTCATCGGCTCGCTGTGGTGGGGCAAGGTCAACGACAAGACCGGCGTTCCGCTGCGCACGCTGGCCATCGCGAGCGGCGTCACCGCCGCGACGGTGCTCATCCAGGCCACTGTGGGCTGGCTGCCCGTATTGGTGCCGTTGCGGTTCGTTCAGGGGTTCTGCTTCGCGGCGCTGGCACAGTCGTTGATGTTGTACGCCTCGCAGAAGGCAGGTCAACACGAGCGTGCTGGGTATCTCGGCGTTGCCAACAGCTTCCTCCTCGGCGGGCAGTTCCTCGGCCCGCTCCTGGCTGGAAGCGCGATGGCGCTGCTCGACCCAACCGTAGGCGTGCTGATCACGGGGATCTGTGTGGCCTCGACGGCTCTGCTCGTCTTGGTTCCGGCGACCTCGGCGGCCGATGTGTCCCGCGGCGAGCCAGCCAGGGCGCGGGCGATGCCTTTCGTTCCGGAGCGCTGGCGGACCCGGCCAAGGGGTCGGCATGCGGCCCCTCGTAGGCCGCAGCACCGTAAGAGGATCCAGCCAGGTCCGCCGGTACGTGGTGAAGGTCGGGGTCACGCTCTGGCTGGATCGACTCATCCCTCGGCCGCTCGGCCGCTTGATCCACGTTCAAGGGCGAACCGTTGATGGGCAATCCAAGGGCCCTGATGTCGCGCCTCTGGCCCGACGGAAGTCAACTGTCGGGCCAGAGGCGGAGGCGCGGACTGGGCTAGGCGTCTTCTTGCTCTGCCGCGTCCGCCCGATGGCTGGCAACGAAGCCGACCTTGGCGTGGGTGCCGTCGCAGAATGGCTTGTTCCTGGATTCGCCACACCGGCACAGGAAGATCGTTCGGCCGGTGTCGTAGATGTTGCCGTCGTGGTCGACGAGCTGCGCTGCCCCCTTGATCTGGAGTGGTCCGTTGTCGACCGTCTTGATCGTCGTGGGCTTGATCTCCCTGCTGCCTTCGGGTGCCGAACTGATGGTCATGCGGTGCTCCTCTGCTTTCCTGGACGAGTCTGCGCGGTAGACATCCGTACCGTAGGGGGGGTATGGTTTCTCGCACGCCAAGAGATATACCATACCGGGGTATGGTTTAGAGTGATCGAAGCGACGCCGTCGGAGCAGCAGAGGAAATGACCATGGGAAGTCACGAGCACCAGAGCGAGCGCGGCTATATGCACCGCCAGGACGACTACCTCAAGAGGCTGCGGCGCGTCGAAGGCCAGGTTCGCGGCCTGCAGCGGATGGTCGAGGACGAGAAGTACTGCATCGACATCCTCACTCAGGTGTCTGCGGTGACGAAGGCGCTGCAGTCGGTGTCCCTTGCGCTCCTCGATGAGCACCTCAACCACTGTCTCGCTCAGGCGGCCGCCACTGGTGGGCCGGAGGCCGACGAGAAGATCAAAGAGGCTTCCGACGCCATTGCTCGCCTGGTCCGCTCCTGACCCACGGCATCGCCAACACAGACAGCCACCATCGAATCGGACCTTTGGTCCCGACCAAGGAGCCTCCACGTGAAGACCTCT
>NZ_JBHVKN010000365.1:0-2131 GCF_042798075.1 Nocardioides sp. NPDC057772 | reverse complement strand
GAGCTAGGCCCTGCTCCTGCAGGTCGGCCGCGGTGCCGACCCGGAACTCGGCCGGGTCGAGCCTGTCCGGGATGAAGTTTCCGCAGTAGCGCTCGACGCCCTCGGCGATCGCGGCGATCCGGGCGCCCGCGACGTCGCCGAAGGTGGTGCCGAGCGAGACCCGGTCGGCCGGCCAGTCGCCGAGCCAGCGGGCGTCGGAGACCTCGGCGGTCAGCGAGGTGTAGCGTAAGGGTGCGCGCTCGGGGCGCAGCACCTCTCGCACCCGCCGGATCAGGCCGGTCTCCCGGTCCACCAGGCGCTCGACGTCCAGCGGCGGCATCCGCGTGGATGATCCGGTCATGCGTGTCCTCTCTGGGTGGTCGGCGCTGTCGTGGTGACGAGTGGCCGCTCGGACCAGGTCCGGGATGCGACATCGAGCCGGAGCTCCTGGCCGGGTGCGGGCTCGCCGTCGGTGAGCCAGCGCAGGATGGTGCGGCCGGGGGAGCCGGCCGTGTCGTACACCGCCCGGAGCGCGGGGTCCGCGGTGCCGAGGTCGTGCCCCCAGGGGCCGCTGACCAGGGCGCTCCTCGCCCCGCTGCGGGCACCCCATCCGGCGGCCAGCCGGCGGGCGTACGCGTCGAACGGGTCGGCATCGCCGGTGACCACCAGGAGCGGTGCGGTGACGTCGCCGAAGTGGTCGGCCAGCTCGAGCGCCGGGGTGGCCCAGAGCTCGCCGAAGGCGTCCAGGCGCGTCGGGTCCCAGCCGAGACCGGCCGCGGCAACCATCGGGCCCTCGCGGTCGGCGACGGCGGTCGCTGCCCGCAGCACCTCGGGCGCCAGCGCGGGCTCGGCCCGGCGGCCGAAGCCGTGGATCGTCCACCAGCCGAGCCGGTCCAGGTGCTGCGGGGTCCCGTCGACGGAGTAGGCGGTCTCGTGTGCCCCGAGCGCTGGCACCAGGGCGACCACCCGGCTCACCCGGCCGTCGGCACGAGCGGTCTCGAGGGCGGTGTGGGCGGCGTAGGAGGCGCCGTAGGCGACCACAGGGGTTCGCGGGCAGCGCTGATGCAGGGCGTCGACGGTGTCGATGCCGTCGACGGCCTCGGCGGCGTAGGGCCGCCAGGTGCCGCCGGAGGTGTAGCGGCCGCGTACGTCCTGGACCAGGCAGTCGAAGCCGTGCCGGGCCAGCGACCGGGCGAGGGGAAGGTGGGCCTGGGCGTCGTAAGGCGTGCGGACGAGCACGACGGCCCGGGCGGTGCCGACGGAGCGGGCCAGCCAGCCGCCGAGCACCACGCCGTCGCGGGCGCTGACCGGGAAGGGAGCGACCTCGGGATCGGTCACCGGCCGGGTCCCTGCGGGCGCGGTGCCGGCTCGTCGAACCCGAGGACGGTGTGGGTACGTTCGCGCAGGCCGTCTCCGATGACCCGCAGCAGGCGCCGGTGCTCGGCGACGGCGGGGGCGTCGGTCGCCCAGTCCTCCAGGACCGACAGACAGCGGGCGACGGTGAGCGTCCGTGTCGCCCGGGACAGCGGACGCGGTTCGCGGCGGTCGCTCGAGAGCCACGAGGAGAGCTCGGGGGCGGCCGGGGAGGCGGCCAGCCGGCGACGGCTGACCTGGTCCGGGGTGGCCTCGCTGCCGTCGACGGCGAGCGGGAAGATCAGCATCCGGCCGCCCTCGCGCCGGCCGCGCAGCAGCACCGCTCCGCCGCTGACGAGCTGCCCCAGAGGCTCGTCCGCCTCGGGGCGCTGCGGAGCCTCGCGCACGTCCACGACGGCATCGGCCCACGGAGCCTGTCCGCTCCGGTCGTCGCGTCGGACCTCGGCACCCGAGCGGGCCAGCTCGGCGGCCAGTGCACGGCTGAGCCGGTCGCGGCCGAGGACGAGGATGCTGCGCCGGCCCTCGGGCCATCGCGAGCTGCGCATCCGCGCCTCGCGCTCGAGCGCGGCCCGGCGTACGCGCAGGAGGTAACGGAAGGTCAGGACCCGGCCGGAGCCGGGCAGGTCGTGCAGCCTGAGGAAGTCGCCCGATCCGGTACGCAGCGCCGGCATGTCGGGGGAGAGGCGGACCTCGCCGCGGGCGGCGGGGAGTGGACGCCACTCGTGTCTGGGGTACATCGGTTCTCCTGGCTGCTCGGTGGTCGGTGGGGGACAGGGCC
>NZ_JBHVKN010000364.1:0-2173 GCF_042798075.1 Nocardioides sp. NPDC057772 | reverse complement strand
ATCGCCCGTGGCTTCCGCAACCTGGACCACTACCGACTCAGGATGCTCCTCATCGCCGGCGGCCTACGCCACCCCCACCTCAGGTAGGAAGAGCCTGATAAGGGTCATCATCATGCCGAGGAGTTCCACACTTGGGCTCATCACCGCCAACCACAACTTCACGTTGCGCCCGGTCGACGACGTCATCGGGAACTCCAAGAGGCGGGGCTACTGTAGACCGGCTCGAAGTCGATCATGAAGGATCGACGTACAACCTCTTGCTCTGCGCACGGTGACTTTCCCGCCTCCCGGCCAGAGGACCTATGCCCTCGACAACAGCCGGTGTCGTAGGTCACGTCGTGGTGTCAGGGTTTCTTCAGGGTCGGCTGTTAGTTTGGCTGCGCCGGATCAACGATGATGACGACGCAAGGGGACGTATGACCTCGGGGCTTGACGCGGCGTTCGCCTCCAGTTTTCGTCGCCTGTCGTTCTCAGGGCGCCGGCCACGCGTCGTGGTGGCACTGATCGCCGCGATCGTGTTTGCGGTGCATCTGCTGAGCATGCACAGCGGACACCATGGAAGCGCCGACCACGCCATCGCTGAGCCCGGGGCCGAGTCGACGGCTGTGTCAGTCGCCCACGTCGACGACAGCGATCAAGAGTCGGGTCATCACGATCACGGTGACTCCACCATCGGTGATCCGGGCGCGGCCGGCGACGTGGACGTATTCAAGGTCGAGCACCCTCATGGTGAGTACGAGTGCGGTGAGATCACTCAGTCGCGTCTTGGAGTCGCTGTCTCGGCGTTGACGCCTGCCCTGGGGTGTTTGTGGGTGACCCCGCGCCCCGCGGGGCTGATCCGGTCGCAGGGTCCCGTTGATCTGCCGCGGTCGACCCCGCATCTCGTTCGTGAACTCGGTGTGCAGCGGGTCTAGGAGTCGGCGTCGTCTGACGACACCCTCCTAGCCCTTTCCACACCCTTTCGACTTCATGAACGAAGGAACTTTGGCATGCCCGAAAACATTCACGACTCCTTGATCACGTGCGTCGGTGAAACCCCGTTGCTGCGTTTGGATCGCTGCTTCCCGGATCCGGATCGGGAGGTGATCGCCAAGCTCGAGATGCTCAACCCTGCTGGCAGCATGAAGGACCGGCCTGCGCGCTTCATCATCGAATCCGGACTGGCCTCAGGCGACCTGCGACCTGGGATGCGGCTGGTGGAGAGCACCTCGGGAAACCTCGGGGTCGCGCTGGCGACGATGGCCGGGCTCCACGGGCTGGCCTTCACCGCCGTGGTGGATCCGAAGACCACCTCGACCAACCTGCGGCTCCTGCAGGCAGTTGGCGCGGATGTGGAGCTGGTGACCGAGCGTGATGAGAGTGGCGGCTTTCTGCACACCCGGGTTCGGCGGGCTCAGGAGCTGGCCGAAGCCAGCGCCGACAGCGTCTGGGTCAACCAGTACGCCAACGACCTCAACTGGCGCGCGTACTACGAGACGACGGGTCGGGAGGTCCTCGACGCGGTCCAGACCCCGGTGGACTACCTGGTAGCGGCCGTCTCCACCACGGGCTCGATCCTGGGACTCGCCCGGCGGCTTAGGGAGCGGTACCCGGCGATGCAGGTGGTGGCTGTGGATGCGGTCGGTTCGGTGATCTTCGGAACGCCTGCTGGTCCGCGTGAGATCCCCGGCTACGGAGCGAGCCGGGTGCCGGAGCTGCTCAGCCGTGCGGAGATCGACCACGTGGTCCACGTCGACGATGCTCGAGCCGCGCTCGGCTGTCGACACCTGGTTGCCACCGAGGGGGTCCTCGGCGGTGGCTCCTCTGGGGCGGTGATCGCAGCGATCACACAGTTCCTGCCGACCACGTCTGCCGGCAGCCGCGTCCTGACCGTTCTCCCGGACCGAGGGGAGCGGTACCTCGACCTGGTCTATGACGACCAGTGGCTCGAGATGGTCTCCACGGTTGGCGGCGTGTCCGACCCGCGACTGGATGTCTCCACCCAGGCATGAGTCGAGCATGAACGAACACCTGACCCTGCGGCGCACGGACCTGGGGCTGCTGTGGATCTCCCAGTTCGTCAACACCGCCGGGCTGATGGCGCTGGTGCCGATCATGCCGCTGTACATGGCATCGCTCGGTGCCTCCGACGCCACCGTCGGGGTCTGGGCGGGGGCCGCGATCGCGGCTCCCG
>NZ_JBHVKN010000363.1:0-2177 GCF_042798075.1 Nocardioides sp. NPDC057772 | reverse complement strand
GTACTTGACGGGCGCGTAGGTGGCCTTGTCGTTGTACTGGTAGATGCCGATGGACGCGGCCGTCGGGCTACCGGTCTCGCCGAGCTCGATCGGACCGGACTTGCCGTCGTAGTCGATGTCCTTGCCGTCCTCGATGAGCTTGACGCAGTCGGCGTACGTCTCGCACTTCTCGCCACCCGTGGTGATCTCGACGATCTCCTCGGCGATGGCCTCACCCGCGTCGCTGTCGGCCTTGACCGCCGCCAGCGCGGAGACGATGGTGGCGTCGTAGGACTCGGCGGCGTAGGAGTAGTCGGTCAGCTTCGGGTCGACCTTGAGCAGCTGCTCCTTGAAGTCACCGGTGGTCTCGGCGCCGGGCAGGGTGCCCTTGACGCCCTTGAGCTCACCCTTGGTGAAGTCCTTGGAGTAGTCCGACAGGTTGCCGTCGACGAAGTAGGTCGGCAGCTTGGCCGGGCCGGCACCCGCGGCGATGAGCTGCGGGATCAGCTTCTTGGTCTCCTCGAACGCGATCACGACGACCGCGTCCGCGCCGGCGCCCGCGATCTCGTTGATCTGGGCGTCGAACGAGGTGGCGTCCTCGGAGTAGAACGCCGTGGTGGCGACCTTGGAGCCGGCACCCTCGAGGTTGGCCTTGACCTCCTCGGCGAGCGTCTCACCGTAGGCGTCCTGGCGGGCCAGGATCGCGACGTTGGTGCGCTTGTCCTCGAGCAGCAGGTTGGCCATGACGGCCCCCTGCAGGATGTCGGACGGAGCCGTGCGGAAGTAGAGGTCCGGCTTGGCGAAGTCACCCTCGTCGAACTCGGTCGAGGTGTTGGCCGGGGAGAACATCACGGTGCCCGACGACATGATCTTGTCGATGACGGTCATCGACACGCCCGAGGAGGCGGTGCCGATGATGACGTCGGACTTGGCGTCGATGAGCTTGTCGGCCTCGGCGGGGGCGATCGCGGACGTGGTGTCACCGGAGTCGGCCACGACGGACACGACGTCCTTGCCGAGCACGCCACCGGCGGCGTTGATGTCCTGGATCGCGAGGTCGGAACCGGCGAACTCGGGCGGGCCGAGGAACGCGAGGCTGCCGGTCTGCGGGAGGAGCTGCCCGATGGTGAGAGTGCCGTCGCCCTTGGCGGCAGCCTTCTTCTCCGGCTCCTCGGAAGCGGTCTCGCCGCCGCAGGCGGCGAGGGTGAAGCTGAGCGCCAAGGCGCCAGCGCCCGCGGTCAGCTTCATCCAGGTAGAGGATGATGAGTTCACTGCTTAGTCCCTCTTTCGTATGGGCTGGCCCGGCTCACGTCGGACCTTGCGGAGACACATTAGAGACGCTAGGTCTGTGAATCACCCGAGGGAACTGTCTTTTCACCATTCCGTTACATCTCCCCCATGGCATCATTGCCTGGGTTGCCGCCATGATCGGCTCCGTATTATCGGGGCCGAGGTGACCCATGATCACTCGGGAAACCCGATTCCCGCCAGGAACCGGCTCGATCGTGGAGGAATTGTGATGATCTGTACGCACGGCGCCCATGCAGGACGGGCTCGATGACCAGGGTGCCGGTGACGTTGCGGGAGGCTCGGGCCGATGACGCGCTCTTCCTCCTCGGCATCTGGCAGGACTCGCTGCGGATGGCCGACGCCCAGGAGCAGCTGAGCGATCTCGAGACGATCATCCGTGACGCCGAGGCCTCCCCCGACCAGCGTCTGCTGGTCGCGGAGTCCGGCAGCGAGCCGGTCGGCGCGGTCTACGTGCGCGCCACCCCCTTCGGGCCGCTCAACCTGGAGCCGACGGTGCAGATCTTCGCTCCCCACGTCGTCCCCAGCTTCCGCCGCCGCGGCGTCGGCCGGATGCTGATGGACTCCGCCGTCGCCTTCGCCGAGGAGCGCGGTATCAGGACGATCGCCGCCGCGGCCTCCGCCGGCGGCCGTGACGGCAACCGGTTCCTCGCCCGGATCGGCCTCGGCGCCCAGGCGGTGATGCGGGTGGCCCCCACCGCGGTCGTACGCTCCCGCCTCAACGTCCTCGGCCGAGCCCTGCCCCACCATGTCCGTCTGCAGCGCAGCCCGAAGCAGTCCAGCGCCGTCGGCGAGCTGGACAGCGGGTTGTAGTCGGTGAAGCCCTGCAGCCAGCCCGGCATGGACTGGGTCGGCGCGAAGATCGACGAGCCGAACTGCAGCGGGAACAG
>NZ_JBHVKN010000362.1:0-2181 GCF_042798075.1 Nocardioides sp. NPDC057772 | reverse complement strand
TCGGCGCGGCGGTTGCCGCAGGGACGGTAGAGCACCCCGAGCGGGGCATTCGCGGACGAGAACGTGCCGACGAGATCCCCGGTTTCGGCGTCGAAGGTCTCCGAGTGGCCAGTCAGCCGGATGGGGTGAGCGCAGTTGCCCACGCTGGCCAGGGTCTCGGCGAACCTGTCGAAGGAGCCGTCACGCCACCGAGCCAGCATCCCCGCGGCTTGGTCGGAGGTGAGCCCGGACAGATCCAGCGGCGCATCCTCCCCGTACGGGTAGGCAACCGCCTGGCCCGTCGCGGACGATGCGTCACTGTGGATGCCCGGTGCATCCATGGTCGAGACGATCACGCGGCACCGTCCAGAGCGGTGGCGGTGGGAATGGGGTCCGGTGTGATGCCGCCCCAGCCAGGGCAGCCCGGGGCGCAGCGTCGCCAGTAGTGACCGCAGGCCAGGAAGAGCGGGCAGCCGTACTCATCGAGCAGACAGACCGGCACGGTGTTGGTCCTCATGCCGCACCGTCGAGGAGCGAGGTCGCGGGGAGGGCGTCCAGCAGGTCGAGCAGGTCCTCAGGCTCGGGGGCCTGGTCGACGCCGCACCACCAGCCGCCGGTGACGCGGTTGCGCTTGGCGTAGGCCTGGCAGGCGAGCCGGACCGGGCAGGCCTCGCAGGTCTCCCGCATCAGGTCGACCAGGACCGTGGGGGTCGCGCTGGTGTCCGTTGTCCAGGGCAGGCCGCGCTTCTCTCGGGTGGTGCAGGCGGCGTGCTCCATCCATGCCGGGGTACTCATGCCGCATCCCCGTCCGTGAGCGAGAGCGGCATACCAGGCACGTTGGCCGCGTCTGGGATCGTGACGAGATCCGGCTTTGCGGGGTAGAGCGAGGCGATGCGGCGGATCAGGTCGTCGGACCAGTAGTCGGCCCGTACGCGGTCGGTGGAGCCGTCCTCGTCGATGATCCAGGCCGTGCCCTGCGCGCCCTTGAGGATCCGGTGTGCCGGGGCGAACGGGGCCATGCCGTCACCGAGGACCATGTTCGTCTCCATGGCCGAGCGCAGCCGCAGCGCGATGGTCTGGGTGAAGAGGCCGCGCATGTCGATGACCTCTTTGCGGGGGTCTTGTACGAAGGCGACCACGACGACGCCGACAGCGCGGCCGATGGAGAGAAGCCGCTTGAGGAGCCGCTCGGCCTCCTTCTTGACGTTCTGGTCGGCGTAGGCGGTGAGCGAGGCCAACTCGTCGATGACGAGCAGGTAGAGCGGGTCACCCGGGCCAAGCTTGTGGTTGCGGGAGTAGCCCCGCATCTCCTCGGTGCGGGCATCCGCGATGGAGACGAACTCCTCCAGCATCTCCACGGCCTGCTCACCCTTGACGGCGATCTTGGTGAACAGCGGGGCGCCCATGGTCAGTTCCATGCCGCCTTTGAGGTCGATCCCGTAGGCACGGACCGCGTCGACCGCGATCGCGGGTGCCAGCGAGCCGACCATGCCCCACAGGAATGAGCCCTTGCCCGCGCCGGAGGCACCGACGACGAGGGTGTGCCGTTGCTCGATCTGGAGGTCGAAGGGCTTGCCGGACTGGCGCCGGCCGAGGCGGACGGATTCGGTCTGCATCCGGGGCTCCGGCATCGCGGCCGTGGTGGGGATCTTGATGAGGTCGCGCATCACCAGCTCGAACATCACCGTGGACCCGGTACGGCGCTTGGGCGGGTAGACCCGGTAGGCGTCGGCGGAGTAGGTCGCGGCCAGTTTCGGGGCGAAGGCCTCCAGGTCGGCCAGGGCCTGACCACGCCGCGTCTTGACCCGCAAGGTCACCGAGTGCGCGGAGGTCTTCACCCTCTTGAGGCGCGGGTCGCGCCACTTCTCGATGGACTCCTCCCCGACGCCCATCTTCTTGACCCGCTTGGTGCGGCGCTTGGACAGACCAGCCTCCCGGGCGACGCCCTTCCAGGTGATCCGGAAGAGGAGCCACCACCAGGCGCGGCGGGCGATGGAGGCCAGCCAGCCCAGAGCGGCCAGGGTGGCCGGGCGGGTCGGCTTGATCACGACCAGGACCGCCACGGCCAGGGCGAGCAGCCCGCCGATGCTCATGTAGATCGTTTCGTTCATGACGTGCTCCGTTCTGAGAGTTGGAGACCCGCCAGCCGCCACGGCTTCCCTTCCGCGACGACTGGCGGGCGAATGTGGGGTGTGCTCACAG
>NZ_JBHVKN010000361.1:0-2251 GCF_042798075.1 Nocardioides sp. NPDC057772 | reverse complement strand
CCCGGAGAGCTGGCGCTCCTGGTTGACCCGGATCGCCTTCACCGCGAGGTCGGAGCCGGCCGAGGCGTACAGGTTCAGGACGGCGTGGGCGCCGCGCTTCTTCAGCTCGTCGCGCTCCTCGGGGCGCAGCGCGATGGCGGCCACGGTGCCCTTGAAGCCGAGCTTGTGGAGCAGGTCCATGGCGAGCAGGTTGTCGCCGTGGAAGGGCATCGTGAGGACAACGAGCTCCATGCCGGCGCCCTTCTTGACCCGCTCCCAGAAGTCCTGGTCGGTGGCGTCGGCCTCGACGACGTCGAAGCCCTCCTCCTTGAGCGAGTCGGCGCGCACCGAGTCGTGCTCGACCGCCAGCACGTGGTAGCCCTGGGTGTCGCGCAGCTCCTCGTAGGTCGTACGCCCCACCCGGCCCATCCCGACCACCAGCGCCTTGGCGTCGCCGAGGTTGATCGGCCGGTCCGCCTCCTGGAGCCGCTCGGGCCTCCGCTCCGGCAGGAGTCGGTTGAGCAGGTTGATGAGCTTCGGGGCATACGCGTTGAAGACGGCGCCCACCAGGAACGAGAGCGACGTCGCGACCGCGAGCACGGTCTGCCACTGCGCCGAGGCCAACCCGGTCGCGGAGGCGATGACGATCACGATCAGCCCGAACTCGGAGTAGTTTGTCAGGGTGAACGAGGCCAGCGTCGCGGTGCGGTAGCGCAGCCCCATGAGGACGAAGATCACGACGTACGCCGCGGCCTGCAGCGGCAGCAGGATCTGCAGCACGGTGGCCAGGGCCAGGTCCTCCAACGAGGGCACCCCGGTCAGTCCGATGCTCAGGAAGAACGCGATGAGGAAGAGCTCTTTGGTGCTGAACAGCAGCTTGGCCAGCGCCGGCGCCTTGGCGTGCGACCCGAGAAGGGCGCCGACCACGAGCGCCCCGAGGTCGCCCTTGAGACCCACGGTCTCGAAGAGCCAGTAGCCCGGCACGAGGGCGATCGCCAGACCGAAGAGCGCGGTCAGCTCGGCGGAGGTGATCCGGTCCCAGATGCGGTGGGCGAGCCAGGCGCCCGGGAGGAGCAGCACCAGCGCGAAGACCCACGGCGAGGGCCAGTGGCCCTTGGAGATGGTCAGGAACGCGACCGCCACGATGTCCTGCATGACCAGCACACCGATCGCGATCCGGCCGTAGAGGGTGTTGTTGTCGCGGCGCTCGTCGAGGACCTTGATCGCGAACACGGTGCTCGAGAAGGAGAGGACGAACGCGATCAGCGCCATCTCGCCGAGGTCGGCGTCGGCGAGGAGCGCGAAGCCGAGCGGCGCGATGCCGGCCAGCAGCCCGACGCCGATGATCACGCTGAACCCGAGGTGGGCGAAGGTGCTCAGCCACACGTCGGGTCGGAGCAGCGATCTCACGTCGAGCTTGAGGCCGATGCCGAACAGCAGCAGCGTGACGCCCAGGTCTGCCAGCGTGTGCAGGCCTTCGAGCTCGCCGACCCCGGCGGCGTGCAGCCCGAACCCGGCGGCCAGGAAGCCGACCAGGGGCGGGAGTTTCAGGAGCATCGCGACCAGCCCGGCTCCCAGTGCGACAAGCAGGTAGAGCGCGGTCAGCGACATATTCGGATATCCCCCAGGCTGAAACTCGACGTTCCGACCCACGTACGATACCGCGTGATACCACCTCGGGTTACGCTGGGTCCATGGCTATGACTCTGCGACTCAGCGAGGCCGACGACCGGCTGCTGACCGACCGCGCCCGCACGGAGAACCGGTCCAAGCAGGAGATCGCCCGCGAGGCCATCCGCGCCTACCTCAACGACCACGACCGGCGCATCGAGGACCTCGAGGACGATCTCGCCATCGCGCGCTACTCCTTGCGCCGCGAGCTCGGCGAGGTCCGCTACACCCCGCACGCCGAGGCCCGCCGCGCCCTCGGTCTCGATCGCCCGCTCGGCGAGTGACCTATCAGGTCGTCTGGGCCGACGAGGCGTTGCGGTCGGCCGAGGCGTACGTCGACGACGACCCGATCGGCCTGATCCAGGTCTTCGACACCGTCGACACCCTGGCCGAGACCCCGCGCGACGTCGGCGCGTACGCCTGGGGCAAGGACCGCTACCGCCTCCGCGTCGGCCGCTACCGCATCGTGTACGTGGTCGAGGAGCGCCGGATCACGGTCGCCGTCATCCACATCGGGCGGCGGAGCGCCTGAGGCGCTGCTGAAGCCGCCGACACTCGTGTAACACGTCGTTCGTAGGACTACTCGCCTTATCTGATAAGG
>NZ_JBHVKN010000360.1:0-2256 GCF_042798075.1 Nocardioides sp. NPDC057772 | reverse complement strand
GTCTCGCCGAGGCGCTCGTCCACGGTGTCGCCGACTGGGCCCGCCGCGACGGAGCGACCGTCCTGACGCTGTGGGTCGTCGACGGCAACGAGTCCGGCCGCCGCCTCTACGAGCGGATCGGCTTCGAGCCCACCGGCGACGTGCAACCCTTCCCCGAGGGCGACCCGCGGACGGAGTCGAAGATGGCGCTGCGCCTGACCTGACAGCCGTGGCAGACCCGCGCGAGGGCGTGACCGCCGACGGTATGGTCGTCACGGGCGTGCGCCGCGACCGAGTGCCGTCCGTCTACGGGCCGGTCCTTGCGTACGTCCTGGGGCGGGTCGCCCCTGCCAGCGCCGCCCAGCGGGCGAGCGCGATCGCCAGGCCGGCGACCCAGAGCGCCAGGACCGCCACGCGCGCACGGCCGCGGCCGGACGCTGGGGGGAGATCGAGCCGTCGCTCGCGCCGGGCCTCGCGCGGCTTTTGACCCTGTGCGGCGACGGCGCCGACGTGTCCGCGGACGAGACCGCAGCGCTGCTGACCACCGGAGGTCTCGTCGAGACCGTGGCCGCCCGCTTCGCCACCGACATCGGACTCTGGCGCGACTAGACTCGGCCCGTGACGACGGACGAGGTCGAGGTCAGCGCCCTGGCGATCAACGTGGCCATCCCGGACGAGCTGCAGTGGACGGACAGGAGGCGGGAGGTGACCTTCCGGCTCACCACCCTCAACGTACGCCTGCTGACCGACGGCCGGCTTGCCGCCAAGGCCTACGGGCGGCCGGTCGACGGCGGCCGCGGCGCCTACACCTCGTTCCCGGTGCCCGACCGTCCCGAGCTGACCGGCCTCATCGGCGAGGCGGCGAAGGTCGCCGCGGAGCGCTGGCGGTCGGCGTACGCTCCGGAGCATGACGCCCGCTGAGGTCGACGCCCACCTGGCGACCCTGGAGGGTTGCCGCCACAAACCGCGCGGCTGGTACGTCGATCACCATCGCCTCGTCGCCCGGTTCACCGACCCGACGACGCTGCTCGTCCGGGTGCCGATCGAAAAGCGCGAGGAGCTGATCGAACGCTGGCCGGACGCGTTCGGCATCCCGCCGAGGCTGGAGGCGCACCACAAGATCGAGGTCTATCTCGATCGAGCTCCGGCAGAAGCCGTGCAGTCGGCGATCCTGCTCGCCTGGGAGTTCCAGCGCAAGTGACGTCGGATCAGCCGAGGAGGGCGTCGACGTCGATCGGGACCTCCACGGGGCCGTACGTCAGCGTCGCCGTCCCGCTCGTGTAGCGGCCGGTCTCCACGAAGTAGCCGTCCTCGAGGCGGTGGGTGAGGATGACGTGGTCACGAGGGTCGACGATCCAGTACGCCGGAGCACCCCACTGCGCGTAGCGGTTGAGCTTGCCGACCAGGTCGTCGCGCCGGTTGCTGGAGAGGATCTCGACCACAAGGTGCGGTGTGCTCGTCAACGTCCGTTCCTCGTCGGTCTGGACATGGACCATGAGGTCGGGGACGAGCTCCTCGCGCACGCCTCTCGGCGACCATCCCCATGCTTGGGTCACATCGGTGCCCGGAGCGAGATGGTGGCGGATCAGCGTCTGGAGATCGAACATGATGCGCTGGTGTTTGCGTCCTGGCGGTGCCATGGTGACGAGCGATCCTCCGTAGTACTCACCCGGGGTGTCCTCGAGGGCGAGATACTCGTCCCACGACATCGGCACGCGGGTGAGGTCGTCAGAGTGGCTGGCGATGCTCATCACACGCTCCCTTCTGGTGGTGATCGGATAGGTGGATTCGTCGTCCACCTCCAGTCTCGCTGATCCGTGGGAGCCGGTCCAGCACTAGGCCGGCTTGCGCCACATGGAGACGTGACTCGTGGAGTCGCTGGTGAACTCGGAGCGGTCCCAGCCGGCGTACCTCGCCTCCAGGGTCATCCCTGCCAGCCGCGCCATCAGGTCGAGCTCGGAGGGCCACACGAAGCGGAAGTTGTGTTGGCCGTAGCGGAAACGGCCGTCGGGCTCGCAGGTGTAGTGGTGCGAGACCGCCTGCTGGGTGACCAGGTCGTAGGTGTCGAAGCCGAGATGCGCGGGGGAGACGTCGAACGGGATCGCCGGGCTCCCCGGCGGGAGCCGCCGCAGCCCCGGCACGCCGACCTCGACCAGGAAGCGCCCGCCGGGCGCCAGGTGGCGGGCGGCATTGGCGAGCCTGTTCGGGATCACGAACCCGGTCGGGAGCTCGAGCGGCGGCGCCAGGATCGACTGGTCTCGGGTCTCGGGTTGCTCC
>NZ_JBHVKN010000359.1:0-2273 GCF_042798075.1 Nocardioides sp. NPDC057772 | reverse complement strand
CATCTAGTACGACCAGAGTGGTATTTCAACGATGACTCCACACACACTGGCGTGTGCGCTTCACAGTCTCCCACCTATCCTACACAAGCCGAACCAAACACCAATACCAAACTATAGTAAAGGTCCCGGGGTCTTTCCGTCCTGCCGCGCGTAACGAGCATCTTTACTCGTAGTGCAATTTCGCCGAGTCCACGGTTGAGACAGCGCCCAAGTCGTTACTCCATTCGTGCAGGTCGGAACTTACCCGACAAGGAATTTCGCTACCTTAGGATGGTTATAGTTACCACCGCCGTTTACTGGGGCTTAAATTCTGAGCTTCGCCGTGAGGCTAACCCGTCCTCTTAACCTTCCAGCACCGGGCAGGAGTCAGTCCGTATACATCGTCTTACAACTTCGCACGGACCTGTGTTTTTAGTAAACAGTCGCTTGGGCCTGGTCTCTGCGGCCCTTCACGCTTCCCCCAGCTAGTGGGTTCACGATCCGGGCCCCCCTTCTCCCGAAGTTACGGGGGCATTTTGCCGAGTTCCTTAACCATGGTTCGCTCGATCGCCTCGGTATTCTCTACCTGATCACCTGAGTCGGTTTGGGGTACGGGCGGCTCATGACTCGCTAGAGGTTTTTCTCGACAGCATAGGATCATCGACTTCCCCAAACGGGTCCCCATCACATCTCAGACATACAGAGCCCGGATTTGCCTAGACTCAGTCCTACATGCTTGGCCACGGACAACCATCGCCGTGGTTCGACTACCTTCCTGCGTCACCCCATCACTTGACTACTACACACTCGGGTCCCATGTTCCACACACACGCCTCACCCCGAAGGGATCGGTCACGTGTGCTTCAGATGGTTAGCATCATGCGCCTCATCATGGGCGTCACTTCGCCGGTACGGGAATATCAACCCGTTGTCCATCGACTACGCCTGTCGGCCTCGCCTTAGGTCCCGACTTACCCAGGGCAGATTAGCTTGACCCTGGAACCCTTGATCAATCGGCGGATGTGTTTCTCACACATCATTCGCTACTCATGCCTGCATTCTCACTCGCGTACCGTCCACCGCTGGATCACTCCGCTGCTTCACCCGATACACGACGCTCCCCTACCCACCCCGGAAAACCGGAGTGCCATAGCTTCGGCGGATAACTTGAGCCCCGCTACATTGTCGGCGCGGAATCACTTGACCAGTGAGCTATTACGCACTCTTTCAAGGGTGGCTGCTTCCAAGCCAACCTCCTGGTTGTCACTGCGACTCCACATCCTTTTCCACTTAGTTACCGCTTAGGGGCCTTAGCTGATGGTCTGGGCTGTTTCCCTCTCGACAATGGAGCTTATCCCCCACTGTCTCACTGCTGCGCTCTCACTTACCGGCATTCGGAGTTTGGCTAACGTCAGTAACCTGGTCGGGCCCATCGGCTATCCAGTGCTCTACCTCCGGCAAGAAACACACAACGCTGCACCTAAATGCATTTCGGGGAGAACCAGCTATCACGAAGTTTGATTGGCCTTTCACCCCTAACCACAGGTCATCCCCTCCATTTTCAACTGAAGTGGGTTCGGTCCTCCACGCCGTCTTACCGGCGCTTCAACCTGCCCATGGCTAGATCACTTCGCTTCGGGTCTAGAGCGCGCGACTCAATCGCCCTATTAGGACTCGCTTTCGCTACGGCTACCCCACACGGGTTAACCTCGCAACACACCGCAAACTCGCAGGCTCATTCTTCAAAAGGCACGCAGTCACGAGAGCAAGGCAAGCCTTGCTCCGACGCTCCCACGGCTTGTAGGCACACGGTTTCAGGTACTATTTCACTCCGCTCCCGCGGTACTTTTCACCATTCCCTCACGGTACTATCCGCTATCGGTCACCAGGGAATATTTAGGCTTAGCGGGTGGTCCCGCCAGATTCACACGGGATTTCTCGGGCCCCGTGCTACTTGGGTGTCTCTCAAACGAGCCGCTGACGTTTCGACTACGGGGGTCTTACCCTCTACGCCGGACCTTTCGCATGTCCTTCGCCTACATCAACGGTTTCTGACTCGTCCCACGGCCGGCAGACCGTGGAAGAGAGATCCCACAACCCCGCACACGCAACCCCTGCCGGGTCTCACACGTATACGGTTTGGCCTCATCCAGTTTCGCTCGCCACTACTCCCGGAATCACGGTTGTTTTCTCTTCCTGCGGGTACTGAGATGTTTCACTTCCCCGCGTTCCCTCCAAACGCCCTATAGATTCAGGCGCAGGTAACACGACATGACTCGTGCTGGGTTTCCCCA
>NZ_JBHVKN010000358.1:2001-2281 GCF_042798075.1 Nocardioides sp. NPDC057772 | reverse complement strand
CGCCGGGTTCGTGAACCTGGTGGGCGGCTGCTGCGGCACCACCCCGGCCCACATCGCCGAGATCGCCAAGCAGGTCGAGGGTGTCGAGCCGCGCAACGTCCCCACCGTGGAGCCCGCACTGCGGCTCTCCGGCCTGGAGCCGTTCACCGTGACCGAGGAGAGCCTCTTCGTCAACGTCGGAGAGCGGACCAACATCACCGGGTCGGCGAAGTTCCGCAACCTGATCAAGGCCGGCGACTACGACACCGCGCTCTCGGTGGCCGCCCAGCAGGTGGAGAAC
>NZ_JBHVKN010000358.1:0-1991 GCF_042798075.1 Nocardioides sp. NPDC057772 | reverse complement strand
ACGGTGCCCAGGTCATCGACGTCAACATGGACGAGGGCATGATCGACGGCGTCGCCGCGATGACCCGGTTCCTGACGCTGATCGCCTCCGAGCCCGACATCTCCCGGGTCCCGATCATGATCGACTCCTCCAAGTGGGAGGTCATCGAGGCCGGTCTCAAGCTCGTCCAGGGCAAGCCGATCGTCAACTCGATCTCGCTCAAGGAGGGTGTCGACTCCTTCGTCGAGCACGCCGAGCTGTGCAAGCGCTACGGTGCTGCCGCCGTCGTGATGGCCTTCGACGAGGACGGTCAGGCCGACTCCTACGAGCGCCGGATCGCGGTCTGTGAGCGGGCCTACCGGATTCTCGTCGACGAGGTCGGCTTCGACCCCGAGGACATCATCTTCGACCCCAACGTGTTCGCAGTCGCGACCGGGATCGAGGAGCACGCGACGTACGGCGTCGACTTCATCGAGGCGGTCCGTTGGATCAAACAGAACCTGCCGGGCGCCAAGGTCTCCGGCGGCATCTCGAACGTGAGCTTCTCCTTCCGCGGCAACAACCCCGTGCGCGAGGCGATCCACGCGGTCTTCCTCTACCACGCGATCGAGGCTGGCCTGGACATGGGCATCGTCAACGCCGGTGCGCTGGTGCCCTACTCCGAGGTCGACCTCGAGCTGCGCGACCGGATCGAGGACGTCGTGCTCAACCGGCGTCCCGACGCTGCCGAGCGGCTGCTGGAGATCGCGTCGAAGTACAACAAGGACTCACCCGAGGCGGAGGCGAAGGCCGAGGCCTGGCGCGAGCTGCCGGTCGGCGAGCGGATCACCCACGCGCTGGTCAAGGGCCTGGACGCCTACGTCGAGGCCGACACCGAAGAGCTCCGTGCCGAGATCTCGGCTCGTGGGGGCCGGCCGATCGAGGTCATCGAGGGTCCGCTCATGGACGGCATGAACGTCGTCGGCGACCTGTTCGGCGCCGGCAAGATGTTCCTGCCGCAGGTGGTCAAGAGCGCCCGGGTGATGAAGAAGGCCGTGGCCTACCTGATCCCGTTCATCGAGGCCGAGAAGCAGCCCGGCGACGCCGAGACCAAGAACGGCACCATCGTCATGGCCACCGTCAAGGGCGACGTGCACGACATCGGCAAGAACATCGTCGGCGTGGTGCTGCAGTGCAACAACTACGAGGTGATCGACCTCGGCGTGATGGTGCCGGCGCAGAAGATCCTCGACGCCGCCAAGGAGCACGACGCCGACATCATCGGCCTCTCCGGCCTGATCACGCCGTCGCTCGACGAGATGGTCGGCTTCGCCACCGAGATGCAGCGCGTCGGGCTCGACCTGCCGCTGCTCATTGGAGGGGCGACCACGTCGCGGGCACACACCGCGGTCAAGATCGACAAGGCCTACGACGGCCCGGTCGTCTGGGTCAAGGACGCCTCCCGCTCGGTGCCGACCGCGGCGGCCCTCCTCGACGCCGGCCGGCGCGAGAAGCTGATGGCCGAGGTCAAGGTCGACTACGACTCGCTACGCGCGCGGCATGCCGAGCGGAGCGAGCGAGCGTCGCTGACGTACGTCCAGGCCAAGGCCAACAAGCCCCAGGTCGACTTCTCGACGCTGCCGGCGGCGCCGTCGCAGCTCGGCGTGCACACGCTTCTGGACTATCCGGTAGCCGAGCTGCGCGACTACATCGACTGGCAGCCGTTCTTCAACGCCTGGGAGATGAAGGGCCGCTTCCCCGACATCCTCAACAACCCCGCCACCGGCGAGGCAGCGCGCAAGCTCTTCGACGACGCGCAGGAGATGCTCGACAAGATCATCGAGGAGAAGTGGCTCGAGGCGCGCGGTGTCTACGGTCTCTTCCCGGCCAACTCGACCGGTGAGGACGTGGTCGTCTACACCGACGACTCGCGCGCCGAGGAGCGGGCCACGCTGTTCCAGCTGCGCCAGCAGGGACAGCACCGAGACGGCGTCGCCAACAAGTCGCTGGCCGACTACGTCGCCCCGGTGGGC
>NZ_JBHVKN010000357.1:0-2316 GCF_042798075.1 Nocardioides sp. NPDC057772 | reverse complement strand
GAGGTTCGAAAGCTCCGGCGGTGCAGGATGAGCCCGCGGCCTATCAGCTAGTTGGCGACGGCGTACGACTCGACGACCCGGACGGTGACCTTCACGCCGTCCGCCGACCTCGCCGGGTTCGTCACCTACACCGCCACGCTCTCGGGTCAGGACAGCGGCGGCACGGCGATCTCGACAGGGAAGACGTGGTCGTTCCGTACGGCCAAGCCGCCCGCGGCGGCAGGGGTGTGCCCATGCTCGCTCTATGACGAGGACGCCACACCGACGGTCCTCCAGGACCCGGAGAACGCGCAGCTCACGCTGGGCGTCAGGTTCCGCGCTGACGTCGCCGGCAGGGTCACCGGGGTGAAGTTCTACAAGGGCGTCAACAACGCGGCCCCGCACACCGGCACCCTGTGGTCGGCCAACGGGTCCGTGCTCGCCCAGGGCACCTTCACCGACGAGTCGACCAGTGGCTGGCAGACGCTGACCTTCGCCACGCCGGTGGAGATCCAGGCGAACACCGACTACATCGCCTCCTACCGCACCAACGGCTACTACTCGGCCACCCCGAACGCCTTCGCCTCCTCCGACCTGTCGAAGCCGCCGCTGCGGGTGACCTCGACGGCCGGGGCGTACGCCTACGGAACCGGCTTCCCGGCAGCCACGTCGCCGTCGAGCTACATGGTCGACGTCGTCTTCGAGAAGGGTGCGCCGACGCTGACGATGACCTCGCGGAGCCCGGTTCCGGGAGCGGTCGAGGTGCCCCGCGCGAGCAACGTGGTGGCGTCGTTCTCCTCGGCGATCAGCCCGGGCTACTCCGTGTCGGTGACCTCGGGCGGCCAGCCGGTCCAGGGGACCACGACGCTGGGCAACTCCGGGACGACGCTCACCTTCGACCCCACGTCTCTGCTGCCCGCGGCCGCGGATGTGACGGTCACGATCAGCGGGGTCACCTCGACCGAGGGAGCCAGTCTGCCCACGCAGACATGGACGTTCCGGACCAGATCCGCGGAGACACCCGACAACCAGACGCTCTTCGGCGACGTGGTGCCCGCGGTCGAGGCCCAGGACGACGCCTCCCCGGTCGAGGTCGGGACGGTGTTCAGTCCCACCCGTGACGGGCGGGTCACCGCGATCCGGTTCTACAAGGGAGCCGGCAACGGCGGCACCCACGTCGGGTCCCTGTGGAACATGGCCGGCCAGCGGCTCGCCCAGGTGACCTTCGCCAACGAGACCGCCTCCGGCTGGCAGCAGGCCACGCTGTCCAGTCCGGTCGAGGTGCAGGCAGGGGTGTCGTACATCGTCTCCTACCTGGCGCCGCAGGGGCGCTACGCGACCACGTCGCAGTTCTTCGCGACCGCCTACTCCGCAGGTGATCTGACCGCTCCTGCGGGTAACAACGGGCGCTATCTCTACGGCGCCGCCGGTGGCTTCCCGCAGTACGCGTTCGGGTCGACGAACTACTTCGCCGACGTCGTCTTCCAGCGCGCGGGACCGACGATCTCGGTCACCGAGCGGAACCCGGAGCCGGGCGCGACCGAGGTGGCGACCTCGGTCAACCCGTCGATCACGTTCTCGACCGGGATCGCGAGCGGCTGGAACATGTCGGTCACGGCCAACGGGTCCTCGGTCGCGGGCTCGGCGGCACTGAGCAGCGACGGACGTACGCTGCGCTTCACCCCGTCGGCGGCGCTGCCGGCCGGGGCGACGGTGTCGGTGACGGTCTCGGGGGTGGTCTCGACCGACGGGGCGAACCTGCCGACGCAGACGTGGTCGTTCACCACGGTCCCGCCGGTCGTGACAGAGGTCTCGCTCTTCACCGGCGTGACCCCGCAGAACGCGTCGACGTTCGACCTGATGCCGATCGAGGTCGGCACCGCCTTCACCACCTCGGTGGCGGGCTCGGTGACGGCGATCCGGTTCTACAAGGGCAGCGGCAACACCGGCACCCACGTCGGCTCGCTGTGGAATGCGGCCGGCACCCGGATCGCCCAGGTGACCTTCACCAACGAGACTGCGACCGGCTGGCAGCAGGCCACGTTGGCGACCCCGGTCGCGCTCACGCCGGGAGCGGTGTACGTGGTGTCCTACTACGCCCCCAACGGGCGCTACTCGTCCACCCCCGCCGCCCTCACCCAGTCGCGGACGGTCGGCCCGCTGACGGCTCCGGGCGGAGCCAACGGCCGGTACCGGTATGGGATCGGAGGGGGGCTCCCGAACCGGTCCTGGAACTCCACGAACTACTTCGTGGACGTGAGGTTCCGCCCGGCGTCGCCGTAGGCCGGGCGAACGGTCCCTAATTGGGGGGATAGGTGGGGCGAGGCTCTTCGGAGC
>NZ_JBHVKN010000356.1:0-2360 GCF_042798075.1 Nocardioides sp. NPDC057772 | reverse complement strand
CAGGCGGGACAGACGCGCCGAGTCGGCATCCGTGCACGGGACAGATGCGCCGGGTCGGCGGGCATTAGGGTGGCGGCATGGCTCTCGAGACCTCCCCTGAGTCGCCCGCTCCGGTGCGGCAGATCGCGAACGCGATCGGCAACTGGATCGACCGGCTCGGTGCGGTGTGGGTGGAGGGGCAGGTGGCCCAGCTGAGCCGGCGACCGGGGATGCAGACGGTGTTCCTGACGTTGCGCGACTCGGTGGCCGACATCTCGGTGCCTGTGACCTGCACCCGGTTCCTGCTCGACAGCCTCAACCCACCGCTGGTCGAGGGCGCGTCGGTGATCATCCACGCGAAGCCTTCCTACTACGCCAACCGCGGCACCCTGTCGCTGCAGGCCCGCGACATCCGTCCGGTCGGGCTCGGCGAGCTGCTCGCCCGCCTCGAGCAGCGCCGGCAGCTGCTGGCCGCCGAGGGACTCTTCGCGGCCGAGCTCAAGCGGCCGCTCCCCTTCCTGCCGACGAAGGTCGGGCTGGTCACCGCGGCCAACTCCGCGGCCGAGCGCGACGTGCTCGAGAACGCGCGGCGGCGGTGGCCGCAGGTGCGGTTCGAGGTGGCGTACGCGGCGATGCAGGGGTCGCGCAGCGCGGCCGACGTGGTCGAGAAGCTGCAGCGGCTCGACCGCGACCCCGAGGTCGATGTCATCGTCGTCGCCCGTGGCGGAGGCTCGGTCGAGGACCTGTTGCCGTTCTCCGACGAGCACCTGATCCGCGCCGTGCACGCCGCTCGCACCCCGGTGGTCTCCGCGATCGGCCACGAGCCCGACTCGCCGCTGCTGGACCTGGCTGCCGACGTACGGGCCTCTACGCCGACGGACGCCGCCAAGCTGGTCGTCCCGGACGTGGTCGAGGAGCAGCGGATCGTCGCGACCGGCCGAGACCGGCTGCGCGGCGGGATCACCGCGTTGCTCCATCGCGAGCAGACCCTGCTGGACGCGCTGCGTTCGCGCCCGGTGCTGGCCGACCCGCGCTCCCTGATCGACGCCCGGCGCGACGAGGTCACCTCGCTGCGCGACCGTGCCCGCCGCACCGTGGGGCACGCCCTCGACCGGGCGGCCGACGACATCGGCCACCATCGTGCCCGCGCCCGCGCGCTCTCACCCCTGGAGACGCTCAGGCGGGGCTACGCCGTCGCCCAGGACGCCGACGGACACGTGCTCACCAGCGTCGCCGACGCCGCCGAGGGGGCGGCCGTGAGCATCCGCCTCGCCGACGGCCGTCTGTCCGCCACCATCACCAAGACCGAGAAGACCGAGAAGACCGAGACCACCGAGGACGAAGCCGATGACTGACGGCACCGACAAGAACCTCTCCTACGAGCAGGCCCGCGAAGAGCTGGTCGAGGTCGTCCGTCGGCTCGAGGCCGGCGGCATCACCCTCGAGGAGTCGCTGGCCCTGTGGGAGCGCGGCGAGAAGCTGGCCACGCTGTGCCAGGAGTGGCTCGACGGCGCCCGGAAGAAGATCGACGCCGCGATCGCCGACGACTGACATCGCCTCGCTGGGCGCTATTTCTTCAGCGGCTCGGTGGTGAGCAGCGCGAGGTAGTCGCGTACGTCGCCGTCCTTAGGGCCCCAGAGCATCAGGGTCTGGCCGTCGACCTCGGTCGAGTAGGCGCTGTCGCCGTCGGAGTCGGACCACTCTGTCCAGGTGGTGGCGACGTCCGTCTCGATGCTGACCTCGTCGCCCTTCTTGGCCTGGGTGTCGACGTTCTTCTGGGCCAGCGCCTGCGCCGAGCGGGCGGAGAGCTCCAGGCCGACGTAGGAGGTCTCGCCCTTGACGAACGACATGGTCCAGGCCGGCTCCTCGCCGCCCTTGTAGGACGGGTCGGTGTTGGCATACCAGCCCGAGGGCAGCTCGCGCGGGTAGACGATGTCGAGGTCGGCGGCCTGAGCACTGCGTACGGCCTCGGCCCAGTCGGCCTTGTAGGTCTCGTTGGCACCGCTGACCTCGCGCTCGAGGTTGCCGCGCCACTGCACGATCAGCACGATCGGGACCACGAGGGCGAGCAGGAAGATCATCGACCCGATGAGAGCACCGAACGTACGCGGGTAGCTGCGCGCCGGGGTCTCCGGCTGCTCGCTCGTCGGCTGATTCGACGGCTGGGCGGGCTGCTGCTGATCGGTGTCGCTCACGTCCTCCATGGTCCCACTCGACCGATGTTCCCTCGAATCGTGGTCTCGACAGGCTCGACCTCCGAGTCCGCGTGTTCCGCAGATGAGGACAATCGAAGCGAGATACCTCCGCAGATGCGATACTCCTCCGGTGACCTCGTACCGCATCGCCGAAGCCGCCGATCTCCTCGGCGTCAGCGACGACAC
>NZ_JBHVKN010000355.1:0-2412 GCF_042798075.1 Nocardioides sp. NPDC057772 | reverse complement strand
CTTGAGCAAGAATCCGGGCAGCCGGGGCTCGCCTCGATGCTTGGCTAGGACCGTCGGGTCAAGGTCGCGGTCAGATTGTCGGGGATGAAGAAGCCCCCCTCCGCGACCGACAAGGGTTCCTCGGAGAGCTGTAGCTCGAACTCACTCGTCAGGGCTGAGAGCGCCAGCGTTGCCGAGTGGATGGCGAACTGGCGCCCGATGCACATGCGCGGCCCCGTGCCGAACGGCTTGTAGATATGCGCTGGGCGCGCCTTCACCTCCTCGGGCTGGAACCTGGAGGGACGGAACTCGTGTCGATCCGGTCCCCAGGCCTCGTCGTGGTGAAGAGCTCGGGTAAGCACCGCGGCCCATCCGCCCTTGGCCACATGATGGACACCGCCGACAGTTGCGTCCTCCTTCGCGACCCGCAAGAACGCCGGCGTGGGCGGCCACAGGCGCAACGTCTCGTCGATCACACGCCGCAGAGCGCGCAGCTTGGGCACTTCGGCGAACGTGGGGTACTGCCTTTCGAGCACCTCGGCGGCCTCCTGCCTCACCTCCTCGAGGATCTCGGGGTGGGTGTAGAGGTACATCAACGCGAACGAGATCAATGAGGCGGTCGTGCCGTACCCGGCCACCATGAAGGTGGTGATCTGGTAGCGCACGTTCTCCTCCGGGAGCGTCCGGCCTGTTTCCGGGTCCACGTTCGTCAACATCGCGTCCAACAGGTCGCGCTGCTCGCGGTGGGGGTTGGCCTTGCGCTCTTCGATGACGGCGTCGACCGTCTGGTTCAGCAGCCGCACCCAGCCTTCGAAGTCCGCCCGCCGTTGCTCCTGCAGGTCGGGCGGCAGCACGCTGAACATCAGCGCCTCGACCATGGCGTCAACGTAGGGGTGGCGGCCGGCCTCAGGCCCCATCGTCCCGAAGTCGTATCCGAACCCGGCCCGCCCGATGATGTCGAGCGAGAGCTTCGTGGCCTCACCGCCCACGTCGACAGGTCCGCTCTGCTCCTGCCAGTAGGCGATGAACTGTTCCACCGACTCCCGCATCGGCTCGTGGTAGCGGGCCAGGGCCTCCTTCGAGAACGCCGGCATCAGAACCCGGTGGGCAAGGCCCCAGTTCTCTTCGTCGTTGCGGGCGGTGAAGAGACCATCTCCGGTGATCGGCCTGAACGCTTCCATCCCGAAGCCCGCGAACTTCTCGAACCGACTGTCGTCGAACAGGTCCTTGCACACCTCCGAACCCGAGGCGACGACCATCCCGAACCCCGGCGCCTGGGTCTCGAAGATGGGCCCCAGCTCCTGAGACCAGCTGAACAGCTTCTGCATCGGCTTGACGAAATCTGAGTTGGGAGCGTCGAGCAGCTCAGGGTCTCTGCCCGCAGGGTGCGGGATCGTTCCCAGGCTCCATTCTTCGAGCATCAATCTTCTCCTCTTCGTTGGTCAGCGATCGCGTTCGCTGAAGCTCGCTTCGGCCAAAAGGTCGGCTCCGCCCAGTTCGGCGTGCTGGCGGAGCAGGCGGGCAAGTCGAGCCATGCGTACGGCCATGCGCCGCAGCATCTCCATCCCCTCGGTGTCCTCGAGCACCTCACCCGCGGCGTCGCCGAAGAGCACCGCCGGAAATCCCGAGCCAGGCAGGATCATTCGGTTGAGTAGGAGGTGTTGGAGCAGATAGTTGTACGTCTCGACGTGGGAGTAGCGTCGGCCCGTGACGAACGCACCGCCTACCTTGTTGGTCAGCACCCTGTCGAAGCGCAGGTGTCCGGTACCGATGCGCTCGATGAAGGTCGGCAACGTGGGGCTTGGCCCGAACCCGTGCACCGGTGCCGAGAAGATGACCCCGTCGCAGGCAGCGAGCTTCGGGATCAGCCCTGGAAGCGCGTCGTCGACCTCACACGGCGAGCTGCGGAAATTGCAGTCACCGCACGCTCCGCACGGACGCAGGTCCATGTCCCATACGTTGACGACCTCGAGGTCCACGCCTTCCTCGGCAAGGACGGCCTCGAGGAACCGATAGGCGTGAACCCCGTTGCCGTCGGCTCTCTCGGACCCGTTGATCCCCAAGAACTTGATCCGTTCACCTTGCTCGGCCATAGCCGCAAGCATGTGGAGCCTCAGTAAGGTATCGGTTAACCGCTCGGCCGGCGTTCGCTCTCGCCGTTGACCCCGGCGGGAGACTGTCGGACCAGGAGGCAATGATGCATGTCGTGTTCTACAGGAACCTCAATCTCGGTCACGCCGGGTCGCCGAACCGGGAGCAGCTGGAGGGTGCGCTCGAGCGGGGCGGTGCCTCGCACGTGAAGTCCTTCCAAACGAATGGGACGGTGTTGATCAAGTCCGAGGACCCCGAGGGCGTTGTGGCTGCGGCAGCAAGCGAATTAGCCGCCACTGCAGGGTACGACGACGTAGCCATCGTGAGGCCACTGGCGGACCT
>NZ_JBHVKN010000354.1:0-2434 GCF_042798075.1 Nocardioides sp. NPDC057772 | reverse complement strand
GCGTTGACGCTTCGGCCGACGTAGGTGACGCCTCGGCCGGGGTGGTCAGTCGATGTAGTTGGTGGTCACCCAGTAGGCGAGGGCGTACGCGGCGGCGGTGAGGATCACGGCGATGATCACGCCCCAGGCGTGGTTGAAGACCTCGGTGAGGAACACCATCGAGAGTACGGCGACGAGGGCCGAGCCGAGGAAGCTGATGGTGAAGGGGGAGCGGGCGCTGGCGAGGCGGAGCAGGTAGCCGCCTAGGACGACCGCGAGGACGAAGACGCCGATGAGGACGATCGCGCCGGTGTCGCCGAGCGAGGAGGTGCCGCGGGTCCACTGGCTCACCATGCCGCTGAACCAGATGGCCACCGCCATGAACGCGCCGACGATGGCGCCGATCATGACGGCCGCGGACAGGCCGGAAGGGGTGCCGAGGTTGATGCGCCGCTGGATCGCTTCCATCGGCTGCCTGGGTGGCTTCGGCTCTCGAGGAGCCTTGGGCGCCTTCGGTTCCTTCGCGGGCTTGGCCGGCTTCTCCTCCTTCTGCTCAGGTGCGGGCTTCAGCGCGGGCTTCTCCGCGGGCTTCTCCGCGGGCGGCTCGGGAGCGACGACGGGCGGTGCCGTCTCGAGCACCTGAGTCTTCTCCGCAGAAGCTTTCTCGGGCTTGGTGTTGGTTGGCTTCGTGCCCCCGCGCTTCTTCTTGAAGCCGAACGACGGCGCGGCGAGCTTGTCGGCGGGGTCGTTGCTCATGAGGGGCAGTTTCGCATGTGGTGGGGCCCACAATGAACTCAGGCTCGGAGATCTTTGCGATCTCCGAGCCTGAACTCGATGTCGGGTTGACAGGATTTGAACCTGCGGCCCCCTCGTCCCGAACGAGGTGCGCTACCAAGCTGCGCTACAACCCGAATGCTGCACCGATCAACGGTCCAACGAGGAATGAGCATAGCCCAGACACCGTCCCTACTCGTAATCGAGCCCTACCGGCGAGACGCTCCGCGCGGCGTGAGCGTCAGCAAGGTGGCCTCGGGGCGGCAGGCGATGCGGATCCGGGTGTAGGGCGAGGTGCCGAGACCGGCCGAAACGTGCAGCCAGGCCTGCCGTCCGCCATAGGTGTGGGTGTGCAGTCCGCGTGCGCGTCCGGGATCGATGTCGCAGTTGGTGGCCAGCGCACGACCGCCGGGCAGGCAGATCTGACCGCCATGGGTGTGACCGGCCAGGATCGCGTCGTAGCCATCGGCGGTGAACTGGTCCAGGACCCGCAGGTAGGGAGCGTGCGCGACCCCGAGACGTACGTCCGCAGCCGGGTCCGCGGGGCCTGCCACCGCGGACAGGTCATCGAGGCGCAGATGCGGGTCGTCGACGCCGGCGAAGGCGAACTCGATGCCCTGGACGGTCAGCGACGAGCGTGTGTTGGTGAGGTCGAGCCAGCCGGACTTGGTGAAGGACGCAGACAGGTCGCGCCAGGGCAGCTCAGGGACGTTCGTACGTCGCTTGCCGTTGTCGGGCAGCAGGTAGCCGAGCGGGTTGCGCAGGCGCGGCTCGTAGTAGTCGTTGGATCCGTGCACGAAGACACCGGGCACGTCGAGCAGCGTGCCGAGCGCGTTGACGATCGCCGGCACGGCCCGCTGATGGGCGAGGTTGTCGCCGGTGTCGATGACCAGATCGGGCTTGAGCGCGGCCAGCGACGCGATCCAGTCGAGCTTCTTGTGCTGCGAGGGAACCACATGCATGTCCGAGAGATGCAGCACCCGCAGCGGGTCCGCTCCTTCGGGAAGAACCGGGAGTCCGACGTGGCGCAGGGTGTATTGACGAGCCTCCCACAGGGCGTACGTCGTCATCGCCGCGCCGGCGGCGAGACCGGTGCCGAGGGTTGCGCCGATTACTGAGGCGAGCCGCATGGCTCAACCCTGCCACAATGGGTTCCATGAGCTCTTTGAAGGACCGACTTCGCACCGACCTGACCTCTGCGATGAAGGCTCGGGACAAGGACCGTGCCGGCACGCTGCGGATGGTCATGGCCGCGATCAGCGAGGCCGAGGTCGCCGGGAAGGAGGCCAAGGAGCTCACCGACGACGAGATCATCACGATCCTCACCCGCGAGGCCAAGAAGCGCCGCGAAGCGGCCACCGCCTTCGCCGAGGGCGGTCGCACCGAGCAGGCCGAGAAGGAGACCGCGGAGGCCGCGGTGATCACCGAGTACCTGCCCGCGCAGCTGAGCGCCGAGGAGATCTCCGACCTGGTCAGCAAGGCCATCGCCCAGACCGGTGCCGCCGAGGAGGGAATGCGCGCGATGGGCAAGGTGATGGGCATCCTGACGCCGCAGACCAAGGGCC
This sequence comes from Nocardioides sp. NPDC057772, assembly GCF_042798075.1. Classification (NCBI taxonomy): domain Bacteria; kingdom Bacillati; phylum Actinomycetota; class Actinomycetes; order Propionibacteriales; family Nocardioidaceae; genus Nocardioides; species Nocardioides sp. NPDC057772. The sequence continues at coordinate 116 of NZ_JBHVKN010000354.1, read as the reverse complement.
GGGCCGACGCCTCGGCGGCTTGCTCACGCCGCTGGCGATCAAGGCCTTCGGCCGGGCGGTCACGATCGGGCTCGGCTGCGCCCTGTCGGCGACCGGCTTCGCGCTGTACGCGGGTG
>NZ_JBHVKN010000353.1:0-2440 GCF_042798075.1 Nocardioides sp. NPDC057772 | reverse complement strand
CCGAGCCCGACGACCTGGGACGGCGACGCCCCAGCCTCCGCGAGCGCCTCCGGCATCACCCGCCGGACGATGTCCCAGATCTCCAGTGGATCGTGCTCGACCCAGCCGGCGCGCGGATAGTGCTGATGGTGCTCCCGCTGCGCCAGCGAGACCATCCTGCCCTCGCGGTCGAAGAGCATGCACCGCGTCGAGGTCGTGCCCTGGTCGAGCGCGGCGACATACCGCGGAAGACTCATGCCGGCGCCTCGGATGCGGACCGAGGTAACTCGGTGTGGTTGCGCCTACTTCGCGGAACTCCACGAAGTAAGTGGCAGCTCACCGAGTTACCTCGGTGAGCATTCACCGCGCACCTCATGCCGCCCGGCCGTGACCGAGCGCCCGCGAGATCGACCGGGAGACCCCGACGACCTCCTCGACGAGATCCGAGCGGGGCAATCCACGCGCATCGCACAGTCGCACCACCGGGCCCGCGATGCCGACCGCGGCGACGACATAGCCACCGCGGTCACGCACCGGCGCCGCGATCCCGGCGACCTCCGGTCGCGCCTCGGAGACGGCCGAGGCCCACCCGGTGTCACGCGCGTCCGCCAGCGCCCGCAGCAGCGCCGACCGGTCGGTGATCGTCCGGAAGGTCAGCCGGTCCAGCCGCCGCCCGATGACGCTGCGGGCCGCGCCTGGATCGAAGGCGACCAGCACCTTGCCGAGCGCGGTGGCATGCAGCGGGAGCGACCGCCCGGTGTCCATCACCTGCACCCCCGGCCCCGCCCGGAAGACATGGTGCGCCACCACCGCCGCCCCGTCGCGGTAGGCCGCGATCCGTGCCTCCTCGCCCGTACGCGCCGCCAGCGTGTCCACCCAGTTGAGCGTCTCCGAGCGCAGCTCGTTGAGATCCAGCGTCACGGACCCGAGGTGGAGCAAGCCGGAACCCAGCAGATAGCGCCCGGTGACCGGCTCCTGGTCGACGAACCCCGCCCCCGCCAACGTACGCAGCAACCCGTGCGCCGTCGGCTTGGCCAGCCCCACCGCAGCCGCCAGCTCACCGAGAGCCATCGGTTCACCCTCGGCGGAGAGCACGTGTAGCAGCGCAGCCGCCCGCTCGACGGATTGCACGGTCCGAGACATCGGGTAAAAGCGTAGGGGCCGAACAAATCCCCGGCACCGGGTTCGAGGATCCGAGGACCGACCGGTGCCACCCGGTGAAACACGGCGACGTTCGACGATGCCGAACGGAGGACATTGTGACGCCCGTCACTCGCTCCTACGGTGCACAGGTCCGCCAGACCCCACACGGCAGGAGCAGCGCATGAAGACAAACAGAACGCTCGTCGGTGAGCTCAGCGCCGAGTTCGCCGGGACGATGATCCTGATCCTCTTCGGAGTCGGTGTGGTCGCGCAGGTCGTGACCGGCGACGGCGGCCTGGGCGACCACGACTCGATCGCCTGGGCCTGGGGGATCGGGGTGATGCTGGGCATCTACACCGCGGGACGGATCAGCGGCGCCCACCTCAACCCGGCCGTCAGCCTCGCGATGGCCGTGTTCAGCGACTTCCCGTGGCGCAAGGTGCTGCCCTACAGCATCGCCCAGATCCTCGGCGCCTTCGTCGCCGCACTGATCGTTCGTGCCGCCTACGGGGACGCGATCGCCAGCGTCGACCCCGGGCACACCCACGCCACCCAGGGCATCTTCTCGACGCTTCCGGGCAACGGCGACGCCGGTCTGGGGATCAGCCTCGCCACCGCCTTCGCCGACCAAGTGATCGGCACCGCGATCCTGCTCTTCCTGATCATGGCGATCACCGACGCGAAGAACTCGGCGCCCATCGCCTGGTTCTCGCCCGTCGCGGTCGCGTTCGTGATCGTCGGGATCGGGATGGCGTGGGGCACCAACGCCGGCTACGCCATCAACCCCGCCCGTGACTTCGGGCCGCGGCTGGCCTCCTTCATCACCGGCTACGACGGAGCCTGGGTGACTGCCGCCGGCGACGTCTACTTCTGGATCCCGATCGTCGCCCCGCTCGTCGGTGGACTCATCGGCGCCGGAGCGTACAAGGTGTTGATCGCACGCTTCTTGCCCGCCGAGGAGGAGGCTGAGGAGACCAGCGACCTGCCTGCCGCCGCCTGACCACCGATCGCCCCCGACAGACCCAGACACAGCAAGAACCCCGAAAGGACCGACATGCCCGACTACGTCGCAGCCGTCGACCAAGGCACCACCAGCACCCGCTGCATGATCTTCGACCACGGCGGCAACGAGGTGGCCCGCCACCAGCTCGAGCACGAGCAGATCATGCCCAAGGCTGGCTGGGTGGAGCACAACCCGGTGGAGATCTGGGAGCGCACCAGCTCGGTGATCCAGACCGCGCTCGGCCGCAAGGGGCTCACGGACAAGGACATCGCCGCGCTCGGCATCACCAACCAGCGCGAGACCACCGTCGTGTGG
>NZ_JBHVKN010000352.1:0-2463 GCF_042798075.1 Nocardioides sp. NPDC057772 | reverse complement strand
GTCCTGACGCATCGGCGTCAGGACCGGCTCACCGACGGTCTCGCTACGGCGTCAGGTTCGGCACCGCGTTGAACACCTGCAGCTCCGAGATCCGTACGAAGTCGGCGAACGCGCTGTTCTCGCCACAGTCGGTCGCAGCGTTGGGGTCGTTGTCCTGCTCACCGGCGTAGAGCGGGTTGCCGGTGCACTGGCTGTCGACCACCTCGATGCGTACGTGCGTGGCCTTCGTCGGCGGGATCGCGAACGATCGCATGTTCAGCTTCGGCGAGGTCGGCCGGAACCTCCCGGCCGGGAACGCGTCCGCCGGGCTGCGGTAGGCCTCCTGGAAACCCTCCCCCGTCGCACAGTCCGAGACGGTGTCATCGCAGGTCAGGATGGCGAAGGACCGCAGCGCACTGAACCGGTTCTGGGTGCCGTCGTCGACATCGCCCGCGATCGCCGGACGCAGCAGCGCCGAGACGTTGACCTGCTTGATTGTCTGCGGGTCGGTGCCGGCCAGGTCCACGGTGACCTGCTTGCCCCGGACGCCATCACGCGAGGCCCAGTTGGTGCCCTCGGTCTCGTCGATCAGCTTGTCGAGGTTGATCCCGTCGCCGCTGGCGCTCGCACCCGCCGCCGAGGCGGCGAGGTTCCGCGGCATGTTCAGCTTGAGCGCGCTGCTCGATCCCGCCGGGAACGCCTTGGTGAACCGGTGGGCTCCCGTGCCCGCGCCGACCGCGACGAACCGGAAGGACGTGCCGGGCAGGATCGAGAACGTGTCGCCGAGCTCGGTGGCCGGATCGGTGTCGGCGACCGGCGTCGAGCGGGCCTCGTAGTCACCGACGTAGAGCTTGACCGGGCCGGTCACGTTGCCGACCGGGCGGAGACGTACGGTCGCGTTCTTGGCGTAGGCGGAGGCGAAGGACGGCACCGGGTCGGTGTCGGCGCCCGAGGTCGAGGTCGCATCCCGCCCGAGGCCGGACTCGGCGAACGCGTTCCAGAGGATGTCCTGGTTCCTGCCGCCGAAGCGGACCAGGTCGGCCGCCAGCATGTTGTCGCGCATGTCGACGAAGCTCGGCTGGCTGGTCGCCTGCAGCAGGAACGAGTCGAACATCAGCTGCACCCAGCGGCGCCCGCCGGGGCACTCGGTGGCCTCGACCTCGCCGGCGGCGCACTGCTCGTTGAGCGCCTTCGAGCCCTCGCCGTAGCGCTTGACGAAGGCCTTGCGTACCCGGAGCTGGGTCGCCGACCAGATCTCGCCGTCGGCGTGCACCTGCGGTCCGACCAGGTCGTAGCCGACGTCGGAGTAGTTGAGCGGGCTCCTGTCGAAGGCGTAGGACCGGATGCCGTTCTCCTCGTTGCCGGTCACGTACGCACCGGTCACCCACGGCGAGACGCCGGGCGCGCGATAGCCGGACTCGAAGAGATACTCGCCGGCGATCAGGTCACCCCACGACTCGCCCATCGCACCACCCTGCGGACCGCCGACCCCGGCGTCCGGCCCGGCGATCATCCGGTTGGTGATCGCGTGGGTGTACTCGTGGCCGATGACGGTCATGTCGTAGTCACCGTCGACGCACGGCGGGTACGCACCGCCCGCGACCGGCTGCCACAGGTACATGTTGGTCGTCGGCGGGACGCCGTCGCGACCGGTGCCCTGGTTGGCGTTGTTGCGGCTGCCGGAGATGGCGCCCGACTGCGCGCGCCCGATCTCGGGGTCGCCCGCTCCGGTGGCACCGCTGAGGTTGACCCGCTGCATGTTCCACGCGTCCTCGGTGAAGCCGAGGTGGTAGGAGAAGTCGTGCATCCGGTTGTGCATCGCGAACAGGTTGCTGACCGCCGCGTCCGCGTCGTTGCGCTGCTCGCTCTCGAACACCGCCGGGTCGCACTTCGACTTCGCCCACTGGTCGGTGAACGCGTAGTGATAGTTGCGGTCGGTGGCCGGCACCGGACGCTTGTCGCTGCTCGCGTCGGTCCAGCGGATCACGTTGTCGGCCGAGTTGCCGGCCGTGGTGTTGGTGGTCTCGCCGGTCAGCAGGTCGAGGTCCCAGGGGTTGCCGCCGGCGGCCTCGCTCACGGCCCGCGCACAACCGGTGATCGGCGTGACGCACCACTGCACTCGGGTGTCCTGGCCGTCGGCCGGCGGGGTCGCCGGGAAGACCGACCAGGTCGGGTTGTCGGAGTCGTGATCGACGTCGTCGGTGCGGATCAGCACCTCACCGCTGCGCGCGTCGACGAAGGAGGTGTAGGCCTCAGGCTCGGCGCCCTCGGTCGAGGAGAAGACGACCTCGTACGCAGCGCGGGGCCCGTCCACGGTCGGGACCGCGACCTCGCGGACCGCCGGCTCGCCGGCCTCGCCCGCGGCCATGTTCACATCGGCGAGCGCCTTGGCGACGGCCTCGCTCTTCGAAAGCGTCGCAGCGGCCGGCGCCGAGGTTCGTCGATGGTGGCCTGGGTCGCGGCCCCTGCCGGGACCATCACCCC
>NZ_JBHVKN010000351.1:0-2495 GCF_042798075.1 Nocardioides sp. NPDC057772 | reverse complement strand
TCCGGCATCTCCGCGAGCGGCGTGACCGGCAGCCCGAGCTCCTCCTCGACCGCCTGGAGCGCCTTGGCGAAGTCGGCAGCGCTCCAGTGTCGACCGGCGCGGCGCTTGAACATCGCCTTGCGCAGCGCGTCCTCGAACGACGCCGGCACGTCGTCGCGGTCGATGGCCGCCGGCTCATGGTCCCGGATCCGCTCGGCCAGCACCCCGGGCGCATCCGATCCGTCCGGCGCCGCGAACGGAGTACGTCCCGCCAGCAGCGTGTAGCAGGTCGCGGCCAGGCTCCAGATGTCCGCCCACGCGCTCGGCTCGGGCGGGTCTGCGAGCATCTCCGGCGCCATCCAGGGCAGCGAGGTCGATTCCGCACCGGCGGGGCGGCCGGCCGAGGAGAGGCTCCCGAAACCGACGAGCTGCGGCTCTCCGTCACTGGTCAGCAGGATGTTGGCCGGTCTGACGTCGCCGTGCAGCATGCCGTGCCGCGCGGCGACGTCGAGCGCGCCCGCGACCTTGATGGTGAGACTCAGTGCTTCGGCGACCGGAAGCCGCTCACTCTTCCGGCGCGTCTCCAGGTCACCGCCAGGTCGATGGTCCATCACCACGAAGCAGCGGTCGTCGTCGCTGACGCCGACCGCGTGCACAGGAAGCACGTGAGGGTGCGCAGCGAGCTCGGCGACCTCCTTGGTCTCCCTCGCGAGGACGTCCTGGACCTCGGCGCTGAGCCGGTCGTTCCAGACCTTGACGGCGACGTCGACCTTCTCCTGCTGCCACTCGTAGAGGAAGAGCTCGGAGGATCCGCCCGCGCCGATCAGCGCGCGATGCCGGAAGCCCGGGATCGTCGGTGGCTCGTGGTGGGGGCTGGCCATGGGCGGCAATCATAGGCGTCGTACGCCTTCGCGTCGCCTCCCCCTCAGCTGAGCATCCGACGCGCAACCGCCCGCTGACGTGCGGCGATCCGGTCCGCATACCCCCCAGGGCTCAGCGCCTCGGTATGCGGAAGCAGGTCGCGTACGTCCTCCAGGCCCACCTTGTGGACCACCGGACCGTCAGCGGCGGTGAGATCGCGTTCGAGCCGCTGCCAGCGCAGCATCAGCGAGCCGGTGCGGTGGCCGGTGGTCTCGAGCCAGTTGGCGATCGGCTCACCGCCCAGGGGCGGGCGCTCGGAGATGACGAAGCGCATCACGCCGTCGGGATCGGTGACCGCCTGGGCCTTGGTGAGGCTGGTCTGGTGGGTCTCGTAGTCGGTGGAGGCGTACCAGTCTGAGCCGACCTGGAAGCCCTGGTAGGAGCAGTCGTCGCAGCGCGGCACCTCGACCACGAGCGCCTCGTCCTCGGCCAGCTCATAGTGACCGATCGAGGAGAACTGCGACTCCAGGCCACCGGGCGTGCGCGCCGGCACGGTGAGGGTGTTGACCGGCTCCTGATACTGGAAGAACTGCGGGAAGGCGAACCAGGTCTGGATCGACCCGGTCAGCGATCGGGCCGCGACCTCGTACTTCTTCCGGAGCAGCTCCTGGGTGAGCGGGCGGCGCGGCCGCCCGAGGGTGTCGGGGCGCTCGATGGTGATCGTGCCGCGGGCCTCGGTGTCCCAGTCGTTGAAGACCTCGCGCACGATCAGGGTCTTCGCGTCCGGTTCGGCCGTATAGGCGAACTCGAAGGATCCGTCGTCCTCCACCTGGAGCTTGCGGTCGTCGAAGGCCATCAGGCTGGTCGCGGCGGAGTCCGCGGTGTAGGCGCCGCCCATCACCTGGAAGGAGAGGTCGGCACTGGTCCCACGGCGGCCGCGGATGACGTACTCGACGCCTTCTCGCAGGTAGGCGTTGAGGTAGATGGCATCGGGATTGTCCAGCCCCTGCTTCGAGAACTGGTGCGTCGGGTTCACGAAGAGCGGCTGTTCGAGGTCGTAGTCGAACGCGGTCTGCATCGCCATCCGGATGCGGCCGGAGAGGTATTCATAACCCTCGAGCCGGTCCTGTTCCGTCCGGATGAACGGCGCGTTCGCGATCAGCTCCTCCGCCTCCGCGATCGCCCGCTGGAGCGGCTCGGTCAGGCCGTACGCAGCACTCATCCGTTGACCTTGGCGATGATGTTCTCGGCGTACCACTCCAGGTGCTTGATCTTCTTCTCCAGCGGCTCCGGGTCGGCGCCCTTCACGTAGGGGTCGCGGAACCCGACGATGCAGTCGGTCACGCCCTTGTCCTCGAGCCGCTTGATCCCGTCGAGGTCGTAGGCGTCGTAGCTGATGACGTGGACCTCGAAGTCGTCGCGCGTGTCACCCTCCTCGCGCCGGATCTCGGCGAGGCGCACCAGCAGGCGGTCGAGCTCCTCGCCGTCGCCGCCGGCGTGCATCCAGCCGTCGCCCTTGAGGACGGCGCGGCGCAGGGCGGCGTCGGCGTGGCCGCCGACGAGGAGCGGGATCTTCTCCGTCGGCGCCGGGCGCTGCTGGAGCGGGGCGAACTCGTAGAACTCACCGGAATAACCGAAGAAGTCGCCGCTCGGGT
>NZ_JBHVKN010000350.1:0-2546 GCF_042798075.1 Nocardioides sp. NPDC057772 | reverse complement strand
TCGGCCCGTTGGCCCAGCAACTTGGGCCGCTGATTGAGACGGTCAGAGAACTTGACAGTCGCTTCGTGTGCTTGACGGCCGTTTCAGTGCCCGCCAAGTCCAGGGATACCCGGTCGACCGGGTATCCCACAGCGGCCGACGTCAGCGGGCGAGAGCGCGCTTGAGGAGGGCGAGGGTGACCTCGCCCATGGATGTGCCGTCGTGCTTGGCGGCGAAGGGGAAGACGCTGGTCTCGGTGGCGCCGGGGGTGATGGCGACCTCGAGGACGACGAAGCTGCCGTCGGGGGTGACCATGAAGTCGGTGCGGGAGATGTCGCGCATGCCGAGCAGCTCGTGGGCGCGTACGGCGGTCTCGCCCAGCTCGGCGAGCAGCTCGTCGGGGAGGTCGGGGCGGCCGAAGCCGACGAACTCGGCGGTGTAGCGCGCCGCGAAGTCGAACTCGTGGCCCTTGCTGAAGTCGATGGCGATCGGGGTCAGCGGCTTGACCCCCTCGTCGGTTTCGTGGACGACCACGGAGACGTCGATGCCGGCGTAGAAGCGCTCGATGAGGGCCTCGTCGCAGTAGGCGTAGGTCTTGACCAGGGCCGCGGGGAGGGCGGAGAGGCCGTCGACGCCGGTGACGCCGAGGGCCGAGCCGCCGCGCGAGGGCTTGACCACGACCCGCTCGCCCATCCGCGAGATGACATGCTCCATGAGCACCGGCGCGCCGACGTCGCGGAACGTCGTGGACGACAGCGAGACCGAGTCCGGCACCGGGATGCCCCCGCGGCGCAGGAGCTCGCGGGCAGCGGCCTTGTCGAACGCGACGCGGCAGGAGGTGGAGACGGTGCCGACGTACGGGATCCCGATCAGCTCCAGGAGCGTCTGGATCTCGCCGTCCTCACCGAACTGGCCGTGCAGAGCCGGCAGCGCCACGACCGCCTTGTCGCGTTCGAGGTTGTGCAGCAGCGCCCGGTCGAAGTCGTACGCAGCCACCTCGACTCCCAGGGCCGACAGCTCGCGCACGAGGTTGCGGCCAGAGGCCAGCGACACGTCGCGCTCGTGGCTCAGCCCGCCGGCGATGACGGCGACGGGCCCGGGAAGAGGAGGTTTGCTCATGGCTTCGTTCTAACAGACTGCCGGGTGGAGCAGTGAATCAGATGTGGACGACCGGGCAGGTCAGGGTGCGGGTGATGCCTTCGAGGCTCTGGACGCGAGCCACGACCATCTTGCCGAGCTCGTCGACGTTGCGAGCCTCGGCACGGACGATCACGTCGTACGGACCGGTGACGTCCTCAGCCAGGGTCACGCCCTGGATCTTGCCGATCTCGGTGGCGACCTCCGCGGCCTTGCCGACGTCGGTCTGGATGAGGATGTACGCCTGTACGACCATGGTGCTGCTCCTGTTCTCCGTGCCTTCCTTGGCACAACGTCAGGCATGTAACCTATCGCGTTATCTGTCGCTCGACCTACACCGGCCCTGGGGATAAGACACGGTGATGCGTGTCCCGGTATCTCCGGGCATCGCCGGGAGGGTTGGATACGGGTATGGCTTTTCCGAGGGACACGACACTCGCCGACGTCGGCGAGTTCGGGCTGATCACCGAGATGACCAAGCACTTCGCCCAGGGTGAGCAGGTGCTGGTGGGCCCCGGTGACGACGCCGCGCTGCTGCGGGTCAAGCAGGGTCACGTGGTGGTCTCGACCGACCTGCTCGTCGAGGGGCGCCACTTCCGCCGCGATTGGGCCGAGGCGTCCCACGTCGGTCACCGAGCGGCGGGTCAGAACCTCGCCGACATCGCCGCGATGGGCGGCGTCGCGCACTCGATGACCCTCGGCCTCGCCGTTCCCGCCGACCTTCCCGCCGAGTGGGCGGTCGACTTCGCGGAGGGGTTCGCCTCGGAATGCTCGCTGGTGGGTGCCTCGGTCGTCGGCGGTGACGTCACCGGCGCTGACCAGATCGTCATCTCCGTGACCGCCATCGGCGCGGTCGCCCAAGCACCGGTCCTCCGCTCCGGGGCGGAGCCCGGCGACGTACTCGCGCTGTGCGGCCGGCAGGGATGGGCCGCTGCCGGCCTGGCGATCCTCAAACGAGGGTTCCGGTCGCCGCGTGTGCTGGTCGACGCCTACCGCCGCCCGCAACCGCCGTACGCAGCCGGCCCGGCCGCCGCGGCGGCCGGCGCCTCGGCACTGATCGACGTCTCCGACGGGCTCTTGGCCGAGGCTCGGCACATCGCCGAGGCGTCCGAGGTCTCCATCGACGTTCACACCTCGGCGCTGACCATCCCTGACGAGCTCAAGGCTGTCGCCTCGGCGACCGGCGCGGACGCGCTCGCGTTCGTGCTGGGCGGGGGCGAGGACCACTCCCTGCTCGCCGCGTTCCCACCCGAGGTCGAGTTGCCGGAGGGGTGGACCGTGATCGGGACGATCGGCGAGCCGGGCGACGAGCCGGTCACCGTCGATGGCGAGGTCTACGCGGGGCCGGCGGGGTGGACGCACTTCTGAGAATCGCGCGACGGTTCGTCTAGGTATGCAGCCGAACCGTCACTTCCCGCGTGGAACTCCGC
>NZ_JBHVKN010000349.1:0-2565 GCF_042798075.1 Nocardioides sp. NPDC057772 | reverse complement strand
GGCCTCTACCCGGCGGATGTTGGCCGCCGAGGGGTAGGCGAAGAAGGCCATCAGCGCCAGGGAGATGACGCCGCCGATGACGTACGTCATCACCTGGCCCTCGGTGAGGACGAACGCGAGAGCGAGGGACACGAGCGCGACCAGCTCGCTGAGCACGAGGCGTAGGATCATCGACATCTGGTGCTTCTGCATCGCCTCACTCTTCGCCTTCTCCGGGGCGGTGCCCGGCGTGACCGGAGCGACCCGGAACCCGATCGCCGACAGGATGAGGGCGATGACGACACCGACCACGACCTGACCGCCGATGACATAGGTCGAGGGCACTGCCAGGTCGGCGTCGGGGACGCTGAGGTAGACGACCACCCCCAGCACCGCGATCATGCTCATGAAGGCGAGCGCCAGCATCTGAACCGAACGCAGGGCGGGTGTGGGCATCTGAGACTCCTCATCGACAGGTGACTGAGACGCAACCTAGCGGACGCCGGGGCCCGGGATGCGGTTCGCACCCCGGGCTCGGCGAGGCGGGTCAGCTCCGCCAGGTGATCAGTGCGTCGAGCGCCTCGATCCGTTCGGCGGAGACCAGCAACGGGTTGACCTCCAGCGATTCGAGCTCGTCGCCGAGAGCCACGGCGATCGCGCCGATCCTGGCCACGACGCCGGCCAGGGCGTCCAGGTCGACCGGCGCCTGCCCGCGAGCGCCGCGGAGGACGGCGACGCTGCGCAGCGACTCGACCGCTCGCCTGGCCTCGGCCTGGGAGACCGGCAGCAGGCGCAGCTGGGAGTCACCGAGGATCTCGACCCAGATGCCGCCCATGGCGACGGCCAGCGTGAGCCCCCAGGCCGGGTCGCGGACGACGCCGACGAGCAGCTCCGTACCGCTCGAGCGCATCGGCTGGACGACGGTCGTGCTGCCGTCGTGACCGGCCTTCGCCAGCGAGTCGGCGATCCGCGTCGCCGCCCTGCCGACCGCCTCCGCGTCGGCCAGCCCGAGCTCGACGCCGCCGAGGTCGCTCTTGTGCTCAAGGTCGTCGGCCGCCGCCTTCAGTGCCACGGGGAAGCCGACCTCCTCGGCCAGGCGTGCGGCTTCCTCGGGGGAGGTGGCCACCCGGGACGGCACCATCGGGACACCGTTGGCGGCCAGGAACCGGGCCGCGTGGAGTTCGGTCCAGGTGCCGGTGCGTGCTGGCAGCCCGTCGGGGACCGTCACCTCGACCGAGGCGGGCTCCTCCGTGCCCGCCTGATGGCGCCGGTAGGTCTCCGACCAGCGGACCGCGTGTCCCAGCGCGGTCATGCCGTGCTCGATGCCGCCGGCGATCTGTGGGTAGTCCGCCGCCTGGCGGAGCGCCCGGCCGGTCTCGTTGACGTCGATCAGGACGTTGCCCACGATCACGACTGGCTTCGGGGAGGAACGGATGACTCCGGCGGTGTGCCGGTAGGTCTCCACCGCTAGGTCGAAGTCGGGCGTCGCCCGGGGCATGTCCTGCAGCAGCATGATGACGTCGACGCCGGGGTCGGCCGCGACGACGTCGAGCGACTTCGACATGAGCTGGCGGTCGAGCAGCACGTAGCCGGTGACGTCGAGCGGGTTGTTCGGCGTCGCGAAGGGCGGCAGGACCCCGCGGAGCGCCGTCGTGGTGACCTCGGCGAACTCGGGCAGCTCGAGCCCCTCGTCCTCGGCGCGGTCGGAGATGATCTCGGAGGCGCCGCCCGAGGGGGTGACGACGCCGATCCGGTGGCCGGGGAGCGGTCCCGTCTCGGCGAGCATGCCGGCCGTGACCATCAGGTCCTCCAGCGAGCCCACGCGGATCACGCCGAGCTGACGGAAGGCGGCGTCGACGGTCTTGTCGTCGCCGACGAGCGCTCCCGTATGGGCCTGCGCGGTCCGGGAGGCCTTGGCGCTGCGGCCGATCTTGAGGGCGACGATCGGCTTGCCCGCGGCCAGCGCCCGCCGGGCGATCTCGGTGAACTCCTCGGGGTGGCGGATGCTCTCCAGGAAGAGCGCGATCACCTTGGTGTCGGGCGACTCGACCAGCGCGTTCATCACGTCGGTCACCGACATCACGGTCTCGTTGCCCATCGAGACCAGCAGGGAGATGCCGATGTTGCGTGCCTGGGCGAAGGCCAGCACGTTGCTGGCCAGCGCACCGCTCTGCAGCACGACACCGACGGAGCCGCCCAGGAGCGGGGGAGGGATCGGCAGGCCGTAGGGCGTGATCGAGTCGGCGGCGTTGATGAACCCGTTGCCGTTCGGGCCGAGAACGATCAGGTCGTGCCTGCGGGCGATGTCGGCGACCTCCTGCTCGCGGACCGTGCCCTCGCCGCCGACCTCGCCGTAGCCGGCGGTGAGGATGACGTAGTTGTGGATGCCGCGAGCGGCACCCTCCTCCAGCACACGCGGCACGACCTCGATCGGCGTCATGACGTACGCCAGGTCGACCGGCCCCGGGATGTCGGAGAGGCTCCGGTGGGTCTCGACGCCGTGGACGACGGGCGTCTTGGGGTTCACCAGGTGCACGTCTCCGGCGAAGCCGTGCTGGAGAAGGTTGTTGTAGGTGCTCGTCGACC
>NZ_JBHVKN010000348.1:0-2598 GCF_042798075.1 Nocardioides sp. NPDC057772 | reverse complement strand
GAGCGCTTGGTCTTCGGACTGGGCGCTCTTCTTCATTTGCGCGGCACGTAGGGGGACCGGCCGCCAGGCCGCACGCCCCCGGAGGCCGCGCACGCGGCCGAAGGCCGCCTTGAGTCAGTAGAGAAAGTTCTCACGAAGCCTGGGAAGCGCTAGAAGCGGCTGGCTCGTCGTGGGATGTTGCGCTCGACTCTCGCGATGCCCTCACGAGTTCTTGAAGCGCCCGTGCACGAGCGACGATGAGGGTTCGCCGTTGCTCGGCGTGTGCGGCGTCCAAGTGCTCTGGAGAGGCCGTCACCTGAGCGTTGTGCTTGCGGTAGATCAGCCCGGGCTCTGCCTCCAGATGCCCCGGAGTTAGGGCGCTGGCGGCGACAAGGAGCCCGGTGTCCTCGCTCGTCGGCAGGGCCATCCAGCCACCGAGCCGGAGAAGCAGGTCTCGCTTGATGCTCATGGAGGTGGGCATGTTCGGAAGCCACTTCCAGTCGTTGTCTTCCCAGACCCGAAGAACCCATCCCGGCTCGACCAAGCCGGGCTCAGGGTCGCCGTGAATCCACCTCGAAAGTTCGCCCGTCTCTTCGTCGCGGTCGTAGGCAGTCGAGGTCGTCCATCCAATCTCGGGATGCTTCTCGTGAGCCCGGATGTCCCTCGCCAGCGCTCCATCGGTGAGACGGTCGTCTGCGTCGAGGTTCCGGATGATGGAGCCGGTCGAGCGAGCGAACGCCATGTTTCTAGTCGGCCCCGGCCCTGAGGGTCGGTTCTCATCGATGCTGCATCGCGGGTCCGTGCGGATCGGGTCAGGAAGGCTCTCCGAAATCGGCCCGTCGCACTGGATGAGCCACTCCCAGCGCCAGGCATCGGGCATCTCCTGACTCCGGAGAGACTCGTACGCATCCATGAGGTACGGGACAGATGGTGCGTGCACCGGGGTGATGACTGAGATTCGGTTGTCGCTCATCGGCTCGCCTTCTCCAGTGTCGTTTCGAAGGACAGCGCCATGCGGTCCGCTGGCCACTTGTTGTCAGCGACCTCGACGGCTCGTCCATCGGTGCTGAACGTCGTCTTGCGGTCGACCAGGAGGGGCGCTCCCGGCGTGAGCTCGAACTCCTGTGCCTCATCTGCGGTGGCCGGCCGAGCGATTACGCGGTCCGTGATGCGCTCTACCTCGATCCCCACCGTAGACAACTGGTGTTGCGTGCCACCCGGCCACGGCTCGGCGGTCTCGTCCATGAGGCGAGGGTTCCCCTCGATGTGCGAGACGACGAGGTGCGAGACGACGAGGGCGAATGGTGCAGACTCGTCGCTCACGCGAGTTCGGTACGTACGTCGAAGCAGTGGCGTCCCCACTGCGACACCCAGGGCATCGGCAAGGTCTTCGTCGGCCTTCGCCTCTTCGTAGCGAGCGGAGAAGACGAACCTCTCCAGGGGAAGCCCTGTGTCCCGCTCCGATGCACCTTCCGAGAGCCGCTCTTCCTCGCTGAGTGGAACTCGGTTCTTCTCCCACTGGTAGCGGGCAGATGAGCGCTCCAGACGCGTCCGCCGAGCCCGTACGAACGTCCCACGCCCATGCACGCGCTCGATGTGCTGCTCGGCTTCGAGTAGATCGAGAGCACGCCTCAGGGTGCCGAGACTGACCCCGTACTCCTCAAGGAGTGCCGTCTCGCTTGGGAGCCGGTCGCCCGGCTGCAACTCGGATGACTCGATGCGATGCCGCAGGTCAGCGGCGATCCTGTCGAACTTTGCGGCCACCTTGGGGGCCTCCTTCCTGATGAATCCAGCCTAGTCCTTTAGAGGACTGGTTGACAGTCTGCTCCGTCCTGTGCTCCTATAGTCCTATAGAGGACTGAAGGAGTCCTCTCCAACAGAGAAGGAACTAGAGCAATGGCGATGAAGCAGCGTTTCGCAGTGCAGCACGAGGTCGTCTTCGAGAAGGGCGCGTTCCTCAAGGGCGAGGTCGAGCCGGTTCTCGACTTCCAGGCGGGCAAGCGGGCCGACGGGTCGATGCCCCAGCAGCTCGACAAGGAGACGGGCCTCCCGGTCTGGCAGGTGATGGTCCTCGACGCCGACGACACGGCGGGCAAGAAGGACACCGCGATCACGGTCAAGTTCCTGGCCAAGCACCAGCCCGTGCCCCCGGCCAACGACACCCCGTTCCCCTGGACCCCGGTGGAGTTCGTGGGCCTGACCGCGCTTCCGTACGTCGAGTACACGGGCGGAAAGAACAAGGAGGGTCAGGACCGCACCCGGATCACCTGGTCCTACCGCGCCGAGTCGATGGTCAAGCCTGGCGAGAACCCCGCTCGTAAGCCCGCTGCCAGCGGCACGGCATCGAAGGCGGCTGCCTGACATGAGCCTCTACCTGGTGTGGATCGGTGACGGGTCCGACCCGGCACACCTGGCCGGGCTCAACGCCGACTACACCCTGTGCGGCCAGCCCAACGCTGGCAGCCGCTGGTCGTGGGACTACCCCGACCTTTCAACCCCGGTGTGCCCGGTCTGTCGCGGCAAGGCGGCAGGTCTGTGAGCACACCCCACATTCGCCCGCCAGTCGTCGCGGAAGGGAAGCCGTGGCGGCTGGCGGGTCTCCAACTCTCAGAACGGAGC
>NZ_JBHVKN010000347.1:0-2603 GCF_042798075.1 Nocardioides sp. NPDC057772 | reverse complement strand
GGCTATGCAGATGCGCCGACTCGGCGGCTTTTCGACTGCACATCACGCACAGTCAAAACAGATCATCTTCTTCTCGTCAGCCAACTGGCTGCGGTGGTGCACCAGGAAGCAGCTCATGCAGGTGAACTCGTCCTCCTGCTTCGGCTTCACCTCGACTGCGAGCTCCTCATGGCTGAGGTCGGCTCCCGGAAGCTCGAACGACTCGGCAGCCTCGGCCTCGTCCTCGTCGACTTTGCCCGAGTTCTTGTCATGACGACGAGCCTTGAGCTCTTCGATGCTCTCCTCGGACTGGTCCTCTTCATTTTTACGCGGTGCGTCGTAGTCCGTCGCCATCTGCGCCACTCCCCTTCTCACTCATCTTCAGTCCCCCCGCGCGCCCCCGAGGGCAGCGGCACGGCCCGTGATTGTGCACTATTCACGTGCATTTCGCACACTCAATCGGAACCGCGTCGCCGAAACGTTCCGTCATCTGGCGGTATTCCCTATCACGGGGATAGATGATCAGCGAGTTTCGGGTGGGTGAACGCGGCTGTATCCAGCGGGGCCCCGGGACCTTCCCGGCCGCTGGCCGTCATAGATCTACATCAACCGGCGGCTTTCAGTCGGGTACGACACCCGGGACCGAGTCAACTGGCAGAAAACCGGCCTGAACAGCCGCTTTCCGTAGCTCATCGTAACCGTGCGCGGGCGCGACGACGACGAATCGGCGGCCGCCGACACCCGTCGTCGCCTCCCACCGGGCCCCGGCCGCCTCCGCCACCAGACAGGCCGCCGCGTGGTCCCACAGGTGCAGGCCCTCCTCGAGATAGCCGTCGAGGGTCCCCTCGGCCACACCACAGATGTCCAGGGCCGCAGAGCCGATGCGGCGAACGTCACGCACGACCGGCAGGAACCGCACCAGTGCCTCGGCCTGGACACGACGGAGACCGGCATCGTAGGAGAAGCCGGTGGCGATCAGACGCTGCCCGAGCTCGGCCGGCGGGCGCACCTGGATCGGCTCGCCGTTCTTGACCCCGGCCGCCGATCCGTCGGGCTGCCGGAAGGCGGCGTAAAGGGTGCCTGCGGACACGTCGACGACGGCTCCCGCGACGACCTCGCCGGCGTACTCCGCGGCGATCGAGACGGCGTAGCGGGGCAGGCCGTAGAGGAAGTTGACTGTGCCGTCGATCGGGTCGACGATCCAGCGCACGCCGCTGGTGCCGGCCGTGCTCTGCCCTTCGCTGGCACCCTCCTCACCGAAGAAGCCGTCGTCGGGACGCTCCTGGGAGATCAGCCGCCGGATCAGGGCCTCGGTGTCCCGGTCGGCCTCGGTGACGACATCGGTCGCGGTGGACTTGGTGGCCGCCACCTCGACCACGCCGGCGGCCCGCTCGCGGACGAGGTCGGCGGCCGCACGGGCGGTCGCCACGGCGAGCGCCAGCAGGTCTCCAGGCTTCGGGGCGGAATGATCTGTCATGGGCCCGACCCTATGCCGCGGGTGATCACCCGGAGTACTGGGGCGAGTCCTCACCGGACAGGGTCGGCAGCTGGGAGCGCTGGTTGAAGCAGCAGCCCACCGGACAGCGGTCGGGGCCGGCGCCCAGGTCGCCGACGGTGAGCCGCTCAGGGGCCTCTCCGCGCTCCGCCGCGGCGCGCTCGAGGAGCAGGTCGCGTACGGCAGCCACGAAGCGTGGGTCCTCCCCCGCGGTCGGGCTGCGACGGGCGTGGATGCCGAGCTTCTCGGCGGTCGCCATGGCCTCGGTGTCGAGGTCGTAGACAACCTCCATGTGGTCGGAGACGAAGCCGACCGGGCACATCACCACGGCATTGACGTCCTTGCCCGCGAGCTCCTCGAGGTGGTCGTTCACGTCCGGCTCGAGCCACGGGATGTGCGGGGCGCCGGAGCGGCTGCAGTAGACGAGGTCCCACTCGTGGGTGACTCCACGTCGCTCGGCCACCTGCTCGGCGATCACTGTGGCGACGTCGAGGTGCTGGGCGACGTACGCGTTGCCATCGGGGCCGGCGTTGTCGTTCATCGAGGTCGGGATCGAGTGGGTCACGAACAGGATCCGGGCGCTGTCGCGCTCGTCCTGCGGGAGATCCTCGATCGAGGCGACCACGCCGTCCACGACGGGGGCGACGAAGCCGGGGTGGTTGTAGTAGCGCCGCAGCTTGTCCAGCACCGGCGCGTTCTCCACACCACCGGTCGTGTCGCACGCCTCGAAGAGGTTCTCGCGGTACTGCCGGCACGAGGAGTAGGACGAGTAGGCGCTGGTCGCGAAGACCGCCGCCCGCTTGATCCCGTCGGCCCGCATCTGGGCGACGGTGTCGCTCAGGTAGGGGTCCCAGTTGCGGTTGCCCCAGTAGACCGGCAGGTCGATCCCGTGCTCGGCCAGGTCGCTGCGCAGCGCCGCCAGGAAGGCCCGGTTCTGGTCGTTGATCGGCGACTTCCCACCGCGGTCGAAGTAGTGCTGTCCGACCTCGACCAGCCGTTCCCGCGGGATCCCCCGCCCCCGGGTCACGTTCTCCAGGAACGGCACCACGTCCTCGGTCTTCTCCGGCCCCCCGAAGGAGACGAACAGCAGAGCATCATAAGGAGAGACATCCACAGGCCCATCATATTG
>NZ_JBHVKN010000346.1:0-2693 GCF_042798075.1 Nocardioides sp. NPDC057772 | reverse complement strand
TCCTACGGCAGCGTCTTGATCAGCCACTCGACATACCCGGTGATGTCCGTGACGACTCCGGGCACGGCGGCCCTGGCCTCGGTGACGGTCTTGCCGACCAGCCGGATGCTGCAGGCGTCGACGGCACGGTTGGTGTCCCAGCCGTCGGCGAGGTCGGGGAAGCGGGAGGAGAGCTCGGCGGCGCAGATGGCGCGCCGCTCGGAGATCGAGGCCCAGCTGCCGTCGTCGGAGGGGGTCGGGCTGGGGGTCGGGGTCGGAGACGGGGTGGAGCTCGGCTTGGCGGTGGGCTTGGCTCCGGCGGTCGGCTTCGGCGCGGTCGTGGCGGGCTTCTTCTTCGCCGGCTTCCTGTCGATCTTCTTCCCCGCGTTCGGTCCGTGGCCGGACCGGCTGGGCTCGGCATGGGCCGGGGCAGCGGCGGTGAGCTCGACGTCGTCACCGCCGTAGGGGCTGTCGGCATAGCCCTTGGCGATCTTCAGGACGGTGGTGACGTACGCCTGGCTCTGGTTGTAGCGACTGAGCGCGGCGTGCTTCCCGCGGTCGGTGGAGACGTCCTCGTCGCCCGAGCAGAGGTAGACCGCGGCGGCGAGGGCGGCGTCGTCGATGTCCTGGGGGTCGCGTACCCCGTCACCGTCCCCGTCGACGGCGACCAACGGCCAGGTCGTGGGGATGAACTGCATCGGCCCGACGGCGCGGTCGCCGCTGGAGAGCTTGTCGACGGAGCCTCCGTCGGTGTCGGGGGAGGGGTCGCCCGCGGGAGTGGTCAGCGCGGGACCGTAGATCGGCGGTGTCGCCTTCCCGGAGGAGGCGAGCCGGCTGCTCTTCAGGCGGCCGTGGTCGGACTCGACCATGCCGACGGCGGCGAGCAGCGTCCAGTCGAGGGCGCAGGCCCGGTCGGCGGTGGTCACCACGGCCGCCGCACGCTGGTACGCGGCCAGAGCGGGCATCGGGATGTCGCGTCCCTTGGCCAGGGCGACCGCGATCGTGCCGGTCCGGGCGCCCTGGCGGGCGCCCTGGGCAGGAGCCGGCTCGGTGACGCTCGCGGGCTGCTCGATCTCCGAGGTCGCCATGGGCTCGCCCCCGGGCAGCGTCACCGGTTCGACGGGGTCGAACCCGGCGCCGGTGGTGGCAGCGGTCCAGGCGGCCGAGAGCACGGACAGCGGCACGAGTGCGGCGAACATGGACAGACGACGTCGATTGAACAACTGAGCTCCCTTTGTAAATCCCCGGGGGAGTATGTCAGGGCCGTGTGGCGGACGTCATGAAGAGGGGTCCGGTCAGTGAACCCGGACCTGCGCTGTGCCCGGGCCTGCCGCTGATTTCGTGGAACCGACCTCGATCACCGACAATTGACCGGTTGCGAGAGCAACACAGCAGGTGGCAGAGGCCGAAACGTACGAACGGCTTCGTCATGACCACGAGAAGGAAGAGATCTCAAGAATGCCTCCGAAGAAGAAGATCGCAGCGCTCGTCAAGGTGCAGCTGCAGGCCGGCTCCGCGACCCCGGCCCCGCCGGTCGGTACCGCGCTCGGTCCGCACGGCGTGAACATCATGGAGTTCTGCAAGGCGTACAACGCCCAGACCGAGTCCATGCGCGGCAACGTCGTCCCCGTCGAGATCACCATCTACGAGGACCGCTCGTTCACCTTCATCACGAAGACCCCGCCGGCCGCTGAGCTGATCAAGAAGGCCGCCGGCCTGAAGAAGGGCTCGTCCGTCCCGCACAAGGACAAGGTCGGCAAGCTGACCAAGGACCAGGTGCGCGAGATCGCGACCACCAAGCTGCCCGACCTCAACGCGGAGGACATCGACGCCGCGATGAAGATCGTCGAGGGCACCGCCCGCTCCATGGGCGTCACCACCGACTGATACGTGGGAGAGCCGCGCTGGCTCGCTAACCACATCTCCTCTTAACTACCGAAGGAATCACCATGCAGCGCAGCAAGACCTACCGCGCGGCGTCGGAGACGTTCGACAAGAACGAGCTGTACGCCCCGCTGGCCGCGATCAAGATCGCCAAGTCTTCCAGCAAGAAGAAGTTCGACGAGACCGTTGACGTCGTCATGCGTCTCGGCGTCGACCCCCGCAAGGCCGACCAGATGGTGCGCGGCACCGTCAGCCTGCCCCACGGCACCGGTAAGACGATGCGCGTCATCGTCTTCGCCGCTGCTCCGGACAAGGCCGAGGCCGCTCGCGAGGCCGGCGCCGACGTCGTCGGTGGCGACGACCTCATCGAGAAGGTCTCCGGTGGCTGGCTCGACTTCGACGCCGTCGTCGCGACCCCCGACATGATGGGCAAGGTCGGCCGCCTCGGCCGCGTGCTCGGCCCCCGTGGCCTCATGCCGAACCCGAAGACCGGCACCGTCACCCCGGACCCGGCCAAGGCCGTCTCCGACATCAAGGGCGGCAAGATCGACTTCCGGGTCGACCGTCACGCCAACCTTCACTTCATCATCGGCAAGGCCTCCTTCTCCGAGGCTCAGCTCGCTGAGAACTACGCCGCTGCTCTCGAGGAGGTGCTTCGTCTGAAGCCGTCCTCCTCCAAGGGCCGCTACCTGAAGAAGGTCACCCTCTCGACCACCATGGGCCCCGGTGTCCAGGTCGACCCCAACCGCATCAAGAACGTCGCGGCTGAGGACGAGGCCTGAGCCTGCGGCCCTGCGAGGAACGAGCAGGGTCGCAACGCGAAGGGATCG
>NZ_JBHVKN010000345.1:0-2711 GCF_042798075.1 Nocardioides sp. NPDC057772 | reverse complement strand
GGCTGCACCACTACAATCACCACCGCGGCCACACCAGCCTCAGGGGCAAGTCACCGATCGACCGCGTGCCCAACCTCCCCGGTCAGAACAGCTAGTTGAGTCAGAGCTGCTGTGCCTGGAGAGTGAGCGCTTGGTCTTCGGACTGGGCGCTCTTCTTCATTTGCGCGGCACGTAGGGGGACCGGCCGCCAGGCCGCACGCCCCCGGAGGCCGCGCCCGCGGCCGAAGGCCGCCTTGAGTCAGTAGAGAAAGTTCTCACGAAACGACGGCCAGCGTCTTGTCATCGTGGCGCTTGGCTCGCGGGAGTTGCTGCCCTCGCTCGTCGATCGCCTCCCAGTCCTGACAGCGCTGGAGGATCGCGGCTAGGTCGTCAGCCTTGGCGGCTGCAACGCTCGGCCAGTCATCTAGACCGAGGTGCTCCATTGGCTTGTACGCGCCGTCCGTCGCGAGCACGCACCATGGAGCCTCGTCGGGCGACAGATGACGGGTGAGGGCATGCTCTGCGGCGGCCGGGTCGGCCTCTGCGATCCAATATCCGCCGGGCTTGTTCCGGTGTCGGAGTTGCTCGGCTTGGAGCGCTGCGAGGATCTGCCGATGCTCGTCGTCGTATCCGCGTCCACTAGCGAGCCGCCCCCGGTAGGCGGTGCGCTGCTCAGCCGCCAGCGGTCCGAGTCGATCGTCTCGAAGGATCTCCCCTGGCATCACGACCTGGCTGTCCCCCAACACCAGCACGTCAACCGAGGCATCCTCGCGCCTGCGAACAACGGCCACCGTGCTCGACGGCGCGCGACCTCCGGGTGTCAGGTCGAGCGCGGCCGCAGTCGTCTTGATCGCCTCGGCCAGGAGCACGGTAAGCGCCTCGTCGGTGCCGTCCACGAGTGCGGCCATGGTTGATCCCAGATGTTGCGAGTAGGTCGACGCGGGCACATCGCGGGCGGAGAATGCCGATGCCCCGTCGAGGACGATGACAGCGTTCGAAGTCACAAACGCTCGGTCATCGCCGCTGGGCGGCTCTGGGTGCTGGGCAAGGATTGCGCGCATGCGGGCTACCGGAGAAACGGCCCGGCAAGAAGGCTGCTGCCGGTGACGTCGAGTGGGGTGTCGTACTCGCAGCGAATCACACAGGAGAAGTCCGCATCCTTGGTCTCCGCGTAGAGGTCGCCGAGGTGCTTGGTCAGGTAGTCGACCACGCCAAGAGCTCCCATCGTGTGAATGCCAGCGATGTGGACAACGGTTCTGTTCCCGATCCGGTGTCGCCCGAGGTACCCAATGTCAGCGCCGACGAACACCTCCTCGTCAGAGGGTGAGCCATGGCGCGCGCCCCCGGATTCCTCGATCCACCAGCGTCCATCGGCCTTGACGAATCCCAGGCGCGAGTCCCCGGCCAGGAGGGTGGAGGCCACCGGGCCGAGATCGGACCGCAGATCAGCACTACATCGCCTTCCGGCAGGACTTCGGTCTCTGGGCCGACCTGGAACCGGTCACCGTGAACCCGAGATCGGCTAGCAGCTTGTCCGTAGTGTCGCCAGACTTCGCGTCCTCGGCGGCAATGAGGGGCCGCTCGCGGTCGATCGTCTGGTAGCGCCAGGGCACACCGACGGCGACGGGGCCGACACCGAAGAACCCGCGCTCGGCGCTCGGTGCGCTCCCCCGGATCTGAGTGATTCGGCCCTTCGTGATCCCGAGGGCGGCGGCAATCTCGGTGTATGTCAGGTCCTGGTCTCGGCGCGCCTCTTCGATCGCTGCCTTTCGCAGACGTGCTAGTTCGGTCGCACGCTGCTGGTAGAGCGTCAGGAGTTCGGTCGCACGACGACCACGCCGCAACGGATCGGGGTCGCGACGTACGGCTTCGAACTCTTCTGAATCTGACTCAGGCACGCCCAAGAGTTTAGACCCCTTGACAGCCCTGTGCGCATCCCGTACCTTCGTGTTTAGCCCCCTAAACCAGATGGGGGATTTTCTTGGGCCATCGTGTTTAGGGCCCTAAACCGAAGGAGATGCAAGACATGGCGATTCAGCGCAGGATGAACCTCACCCAGGCCCAGGTCTTCCCGGCCGGTGCGTTCGTGGTCGGCGAGGTCGAGCCGATCCGGGACTACGACCTGGCCCCCGGCCCGGATGGTCTGCGGCCGCAGAAGACCGACAAGGAGACCGGGCTCCCGATCTGGACCGTGCCGGTCCTCGACGCCGACCCCGAGGCGGGCAAGAACGACAAGACCGTCAACGTCAAGATCCTCGCCAAGCACCAGCCGGTGCCCCCGGCCAACGACACCGGCCTGCCGTTCATCCCGGTCGAGTTCACCAACCTCGTCGCGGTCCCCTGGATCGACGACTCTGGCAACCGCCCCAAGTTGCAGTGGTCGCTCACGGCCACGGGCATGGACGCCCCCGGCGCTGCGCGTAAGCCCGCCGCTGGCGCTGCTGCCTCCAAGGCTGCCTGAGCGCTATGAGCCTCTACCTGGTGTGGATCGGCGACGGGTCCGACCCGGCTCACCTGGCCGGACTCAACGCCGACTACACCCTGTGCGGGCAGCCCAACGCCGGGCCCGCCTGGACCTGGGACTACCCCGACCTCTCCACCCCGGTGTGCTCCATCTGTCGCGGCAAAGCGACCGACCTGTGAGCACACCCCACATTCGCCCGCCAGTCGTCGCGGAAGGGAAGCCGTGGCGGCTGGCGGGTCTCCAACTCTCAGAACGGAGCACGTCATGA
>NZ_JBHVKN010000344.1:0-2718 GCF_042798075.1 Nocardioides sp. NPDC057772 | reverse complement strand
TTAGGCGGAGTCGGCCTGCTTAGGCGTCGACGCCGGCTCCAGCTTCTCGGCCGAGATCCGACCGGCCAGGAAGTCGAGGACGTCCTGAGCCGACCACCGGTCGGCCGGGTCGTAGGCCATGGTGTGCTCGAGCAGAGGCGCGAGCCGGCCGGCCAGCGGCGTACGCGGCGGGTCCTCGTGCACGACCCGATACAGCGTCGCCAGCGCGTTGTCGCCGATCCCGTAGGGAGGCTCGCCCGTCAGCGCCTGGAACAGCGTGGCCCCCAGCGACCACATGTCGCTGGCCGGGGTGGCCTTTCCGCCGGTGGCGATCTCCGGAGCGAGGTACGCCGGTGAGCCGGTGACCTGCCCGGTCTGCGTGGTCTGGGAGTCGACCCCGCGCGCGATCCCGAAGTCGGTCAGCTTGGCACGCTCGGCGCGGCCGACCACGATGTTGGCGGGTTTCACGTCCCGGTGGACGATCCCGGCGGCATGGGCCGCGCGCAGGGCGGAGGCGACCTGGCCGATCAGCTTCGCGGCGTCCTCGACGGGCAGGGGACCGTCGTCGCGCACCATGTGGGCGAGGGTCTTGCCCTCGACGTACTCCATCACCAGCCACGGCTTGTCGTCGTCGCGTACGAGATCGAAGACGGCGACCACGTTCGGGTGCACCAGGCGTGCCGCGAGCCGGGCCTCGCGCTCGACCGCGGCGTCGGAGACGCCGTCGAGCGCGACCAGCTGTTTGAGGGCGACAGAACGTCCCAGCACGTCGTCGGTGGCGAGCCAGACGGCCCCCATCGCTCCTCGGCCGAGCTCCCTCTCGAGCCGGTACCTCCCTGCGATCACCCAGGTCCCCTCAAATCTCGTCGCGAACGCCAGTGGTCAACTCTAGGGGGTATCGCCCACTACCCTTGCTTTCGGGACAACCCGTTCCGGGCCCCGGAAACACCATCTGAGAACGATCTGAGAAAGGCACCACGTGTCCATCGATCCCACACTCCTCGACGACCTCGAGTGGCGAGGCCTCATCGCCGACTCGACGGACCGCGACGCGCTCCGAGAAGCGCTGGCCGGCGGGAGTGTGAAGTTCTATATCGGGTTCGACCCCACCGCGCCGAGCCTGCACATGGGCAACCTCCTCCAGATCACCATGGCGATGCGTCTGCAGCAGGCCGGCCACACGCCCTACGTGCTGGTCGGTGGTGCCACCGGCATGATCGGCGACCCGCGCGACTCCGGTGAGCGCACCCTCAACTCGCCCGAGACCGTCAAGGAATGGGTCGGCAAGGTGCGCAGCCAGATCGAGCGCTTCGTCTCGTTCGAGGGCGACACCGCCGCGACGATGGTCAACAACGCCGACTGGACCACGTCACTGTCGGTGATCGACTTCCTGCGTGACATCGGCAAGCACTTCCCGGTCAACCGGATGCTCGCTCGCGACACGGTGAAGAAGCGTCTCGAGGACGGCATCTCCTACACCGAGTTCTCCTACATCCTGCTGCAGTCCATGGATTACCTGAACCTTTTCCGTACGCACGGGGTCAGCATCCAGTTCGGCGGCTCGGACCAGTGGGGGAACATCACCGGGGGTGTCGAGCTGGTCCGTCGGGTCACCGGCGAGACGGTGCACGCTTTCACCACTCCGCTGATCACGAAGGCCGACGGCACCAAGTACGGCAAGACCGAGGGCGGCGCCCTCTGGCTCGACCCGACGATGATGTCGCCCTACGCCTTCCACCAGTTCTGGCTCAACGTCGAGGACGCCAAGGTGGGGGAGATGCTGCGCGTCTTCACCTTCCTGTCCCACGAGGAGATCGAGAGCCTGGAAGCACAGCACGCGGAGAAGCCGTTCCTGCGAGTGGCGCAGAAGGCGCTCGCCGACCACATGACGACGCTCGTCCACGGGGCAGGGGAGACCGAGCAGGCCAAGCAGGCCGCGGCCGCGCTCTTCGGAGGTGGCGACCTGGCAACCCTGAGCCGTACGACGCTGGCCGCCGCCATCACGGAGGCCGGTGCCGTCGAGCTGGAGCGTGGTGAGGAGCTGCCGACGTACGTCGACCTCTTCGTCGCCGCCGGCCTGGTCTCCTCCAAGGGGGATGCCCGCCGAACGATCGCCGAGGGCGGCGCGTACGTCAACAACGTCCGCGTCGAGGACTCCGAAGGGTCGCTCGACGAAAAAGAGTTGCTCGGTGACGGGTGGATCGTGCTGCGCAGGGGCAAGAAGAAGTTCGCGGGCGTGCGGCTCAAGTAGCTTCTGACCTGCGGGAACGCCCCGGCGAAGGTGACAGTCTTCGCTGGGGCGTTCCTCGATTTGGCAAGCGCGTCATGGAGGCGTAATGTTCATCTGGTCGCCGGGGTGCGGCGGGAAGCAAGCGCGAGTCTTCGGGCGGGCTTCCGGCCCCTGAGTCGGCCACCAACACTCTCGAGCATCAGCTCGGTTCAGAGTCTCTGTCTGGTCCTCGGACCAGACGATCGAGGCAGGACGAACCGTTGATTGATTGTCTCCTGCTGTGCTGGTGCGGATATTGCTTTATCCGATAAGAGCGAGAATTCGCCGAATTGGAGAAGAAAGCAAGATCCGATAAAGTCCTCCAGGACAAAGCAGAGAAACAGCTGCTAATCCGGCAGAAAGCGTGAAAGCGCCGAGTTGGAGAAGCGAGAGTGGCTCTGATAAAGTCTGCGAGGCAGGACCGGCCAGAGGGTCTGGAGCTGGTGAGGAAAGCGCGGATAGCGCCGAAT
>NZ_JBHVKN010000343.1:0-2727 GCF_042798075.1 Nocardioides sp. NPDC057772 | reverse complement strand
CCTCCGAGCCCGTGCTCGTCTTCTCCCGGGTGGGGTCGCCGCTGTCTAGCTGCTCGCCAGGTTCGCGCCGAAGATCGCGGTCCCGGGGGTCAACAGCCCCCTGGTGCGCGACCAGCCACCCCAGATCCGCTCGTGGTCCTCGGGCCACTCGGGTTCGACCAGGTCGGTGATCCAAAACCCGGCACCGGCCAGGACCGACACCCAGTCTCCGAGGGTGCGGTGGTGCTCGACGTACGACACCTCGCCGGTCTCGTCGTCCACCTCGACGTAGGGGGTGCGGTCCCAGTAGGACTGCGCGGCGATCAGGCCCTCGGGACCAGGGTCGTCGGGGAACATCCACCGTGTCGGGTGGGTGATCGAGAAGGCGAAGCGGCCGCCGGGCCGCAGGACGCGGGCGGTCTCGGCGACCGCGTGGGCGATGTCGCTGACGAACTGCAGGGCTCCGAAGGAGCAGAAGACCACGTCGAAGGAGCGGTCGGCGAAGGGCAGGTCGGTCGCCGTGGCCTGGACCGCGGGCACCACGACGCCGGTCTGCTCGTCGAGGCGGCGGGAGTGCTGGAGCTGGCGCCCGGACAGGT
Source organism: Nocardioides sp. NPDC057772 (assembly GCF_042798075.1). Taxonomy (NCBI): domain Bacteria; kingdom Bacillati; phylum Actinomycetota; class Actinomycetes; order Propionibacteriales; family Nocardioidaceae; genus Nocardioides; species Nocardioides sp. NPDC057772. Next base: position 2,149 of record NZ_JBHVKN010000343.1, on the reverse strand, counting down.
CCAGGCCGATGGCGCGCCCGCCCCGGGTGTTCACCCACCGCGAGCACTGGCACGCACCTGAGCCGAGCTCGAGGACGTCCTTGCCGGCCACGTCGCCGAGGACGCCGAGGTCGGCCTCGGTCAGCCCCTCCGGACCCCAGACGAACCCGGCGTCGCCGAGGAAGGGTCCATGGGTGGCCTGGTATTCGTCGGCGTAGCGGTCCCAGTCAGGGCCGTTCGCGCGGCGTGACTCGGCCTCGCTGACCGTACGCCGCTCCGCTCTGACGACCGGGCCGGTGGTGTCGAAGGTCTCGATCGCGCCGAAGCGATGTCCTGAGCCTGTCGAAAGGGGATCGATGGGCGCCTCCGGTCGGACGACCGGGCTGATGGCTTGGTCCACCTCTACAGGGTATGCCTCCCGGCCTGAACCTGGGAATGCGGCGACCGCGACAGTTGGACGGGGCCTGTGACTGGAGCGTAGGCTTGGAAACTGCGTCTGAAGTCTGCCCGGGTCCCGGACCTAGTGGACCTTGGCCTGCTACCTCGACAGCCGGTTCACACCGGGCGACGAAGCCTGTTTGTGCTGGTGCCGGCGAGGGGCTGCCGACCTGAGACTCCCGACGTGTGTGACCCGACGATATCTGTCCACCCAAGGAAACCACCTCCCTTATGACGAGCACGCTCAACATTCCTCTTCCTGACTACGACGCGCCCCAGGTCGCGATCAACGACATCGGGTCGGAAGAGGACTTCCTCGCCGCGATCGACGAGACCATCAAGTACTTCAACGACGGCGACATCGTGGACGGTGTCATCGTCAAGGTCGACCGGGACGAGGTCCTGCTCGACATCGGTTACAAGACCGAAGGTGTCATCCCGTCGCGCGAGCTCTCGATCAAGCACGACGTCGACCCGTCCGAGGTTGTCGAGGTCGGCGACAAGGTCGAGGCCCTGGTGCTCCAGAAGGAGGACAAGGAAGGCCGCCTGATCCTGTCCAAGAAGCGTGCGCAGTACGAGCGCGCCTGGGGCACGATCGAGCAGGTCAAGGAGGAGGACGGCGTCGTCGAGGGCGCGGTCATCGAGGTCGTCAAGGGTGGTCTCATCCTGGACATCGGCCTGCGTGGCTTCCTCCCCGCCTCCCTTGTGGAGATGCGTCGCGTCCGCGACCTGCAGCCGTACGTCGGTCAGACCCTCGAGGCCAAGATCATCGAGCTCGACAAGAACCGCAACAACGTGGTCCTGTCGCGCCGTGCCTGGCTCGAGCAGACCCAGTCCGAGGTTCGCCACGGCTTCCTGACCCAGCTCCAGAAGGGTCAGATCCGCAAGGGTGTCGTCTCCTCGATCGTCAACTTCGGTGCGTTCGTGGACCTGGGCGGCGTCGACGGTCTCGTCCACGTCTCCGAGCTGTCCTGGAAGCACATCGACCACCCGTCCGAGGTCGTCACCGTCGGTGACGAGGTCACCGTCGAGGTTCTCGACGTGGACATGGACCGCGAGCGTGTCTCCCTGTCGCTGAAGGCGACCCAGGAGGACCCGTGGCAGCACTTCGCCCGCACCCACCAGATCGGCCAGATCGTCCCGGGTAAGGTCACCAAGCTGGTGCCGTTCGGTTCGTTCGTCCGCGTCGAGGAGGGCATCGAGGGCCTCGTGCACATCTCGGAGCTGGCCGAGCGCCACGTGGAGATCCCGGAGCAGGTCGTCCAGGTCAACGACGACGTCATGGTCAAGATCATCGACATCGACCTCGAGCGTCGCCGGATCTCGCTCTCGCTCAAGCAGGCCAACGAGACGGTCACCTCGACCGACGTCGAGGAGTTCGACCCGACCCTCTACGGCATGCCGGCGACCTACGACGAGCAGGGCAACTACATCTACCCCGAGGGCTTCGACCCGGAGACGGGCGAGTGGCTCGAGGGCTACGACGAGCAGCGCGCGAAGTGGGAGGAGCAGTACGCTCAGGCCCACGCCCGCTGGGAGGCCCACATCAAGCAGCAGCAGGAGGCCGCCGAGAAGGCTGCCGAGGCCGGCGAGGCCACTGATCGGCACCCTCGCCCTGCCCCGCCGCCGCGGCGACCGCCCGTACACCGCCGTCGAACGGCTGCTCGCGACGCAGTTCGACTTCATCAAGTTCGCGGGCGGCGCTCCGGGCCGCGACAAGCTGCTCGAGCTG
>NZ_JBHVKN010000342.1:0-2744 GCF_042798075.1 Nocardioides sp. NPDC057772 | reverse complement strand
GGTCAGGATGAGCCGACTCGGCGGTTCAGACGGTGAAGAACTCCGTCGCCACGGGAGCCAGTGCCGACGCCTTGACCATGTGGTTCTGCCCGTCGAGGACGACGTAGCGGGCGTCAGGGACGGCCTTGGCGATGGCCTGCTGGGCGTTGGTCATGTAGGCCGGGCTCTTGCTGCCGGCCACCGACAGCACGGGCACGGACACGTTCTTGAAGTAGCCGCCCGGCAGCGGCACACCCTGCTGAAACGGCACGCACATACCCAGGTCGTAGGCCAGCGTGTGCGCGACCGGGGTGAGCTTCTTGAAGGCTGGGGTCAGGCGCATGATCTTGACCGCGACCAGCGGCATCCCGACCGTACGCATGAAGAGCTCGACAGCCGCGGCCCGCTTGCCCTTCTCCACCAGCTTCGCGACCTGCTGCGCCAGGTCGGCGTCGTTGGGACGGTGGGTGTCGTCGAGGATCAGGGGAGCCTCGTAGGCGAGGATCTTGTCGATCGGCAGCCCGGCCCGCGCGCCCTCGAGCGCGAGGAAGGCGCCGGAGCTCAGGCCCAGCAGGTGGGCGTGGCCGCCGGCTGCCTCGATCACCGCACCGAGGTCGGCGACCTCCTGCTCGACCGCCTCCATGGTGCCCGCGGCAGCCGGCTTGGCGATGTTGCTCTCACCCCGGCCGCGGCGGTCGTAGCGGTAGACCGTGAACCGGTCCGAGAGCGCGTCGGCCAGTTCCTTGGAGGGCCCGAAGTCGCGGTAGCACATCGCGCCGTCGACCAGGACGAGCGCCGGGCCGGAGCCGGTCACGTCGTAGGCGATCGTGGTGCCGTCGGCTGAGGTGGTGGTCTTGGTCATCGTTCTGCTCACTTCTGTCGCGGTGGTCGTCGAGATACTTACGCGTCGGACGAGACCTCGGCTCTTCGACACGCGGCCGCACGTTTCTCGAGAAGTTCACGTTCTCCGGCGTTACCGGTCAGCGAGGCCGCCTCGTCGAACGCCGCCGCGGCCTCGAGATGACGCCCGGCGCGGTGCAGCAGATCTCCACCTACGCCAGCAGGCAGATGCGACCCCGCAAGAGCTCCTTCGGGAAGTGCCGCCAGGATCGCCAGCCCGGCGTCCGGACCGAACGCGCGCCCGTGCGCCACCGCCCGGTTGACCTCGATGACGGGCCCTGGAGCACCGGAGGCGAGGAGATCATAGAGCCGGGCGATCTCGGCCCAGTCGGTGTCCTCCGCCCGTCGGGCGCGGCCGTGACAGGCAGCGATCATCGCCTGCACCAGATAGCTGCCGCCGGGGGTGCCGGAGGAGGCCAGCGCGGTGGCGCGATCGACCGCAGCCAGGCCGCGGCGCAGCAGCAACTGGTCCCAGCGGCTGCGGTCCTGGTCCTCGAGCAGCACCGGGTGACCCTCCGCATCGGCACGGGCGGCGAGCCGCGACCCCTGGATCTCCAGCAGTCCCTGCAGCGCGTGCGCCTCGGGATCCCCGGGGGCGAGCGCGGCCAGCATCCGGGCCAGCCGCATCCCCTCCAGACACAGCTCGGGCCGGGTCCACGACGGCCCCGACGTCGCCGCGTAGCCCTCGTTGAAGACCAGATAGATCGTCTGCATCACCTCGCGCATCCGAGCCGCGCGCTCCTCGCCGACGGGAAGCTCGAAGGACGCCCCGACCTCGGTCAGGGTCCGCTTCGCCCGCGAGATCCGCTGCCCGACGGCCGACTCCTTGGCGAAGTAGGCCCGCGCGATCTCGGCGGTCGTCAGTCCGCCCACGAGCCGCAGGGTCAGCACCGTGCGCGAGTCGGGCGCCAGCACCGGGTGGCAGGAGAGGAACATCAGCCGCAGCACATCGTCCTCGATGTGATCGACCGCAGCAGCCAGGTCAGGCATCTCACCCTCCTCCAGTTCGTGTCCGAGCAGCGCCACCTTGCGGCGCAGCACCTCGTCGCGGCGGAACCCGTCGATCGCGCGCCGCTTCGCGATCGACATCAACCAGGCGCCGGGGTTGCGAGGGATGCCCTCGTGCGGCCACTGCTCCAGCGCCGCGACGAGGGCATCCTGGGCGAGGTCCTCGGCCAGGTCGAGGTCGTGCGTCATTCGCGCCAGACCGGCGAGGAGACGTACGGACTCGTTGCGCCAGACCGCGACGATCGCGCTCTCGGGGTCTGGACGGAGTGGCCCCGAGCTCATTCAGCAGGCGCCGGTGGGCCGAACAGCGGCCGCATCTCGACGGCCACGTCCTGCCCGGGCCAGAGCTCCTCGTGGAGCTGGATCATCCGGCGGCCGAGCTCGACGGCCTCGTCGTGCGAGCGGACCTCGAAGAGCGAGAACCCGCCGGCGACCTCCTTGGCCTCGGCGAAGGGGCCGTCGACGTGGGTCACCTCGCCGGCGGTCAGCCGGATCTCCACCGCGGGACCGAGCCCGTCGGCGTCGAGCAGGACGCCGTCGGCGTACTGCTGCTTGATCTCGGCCTCCACCGCCTCGATCAGCGCGGCCGGGGGTGGTCCCGCGTTCGGGTCCATCTTCACGAACATCATGTAGCGCATCTGCTTCTCCTTGCGGGTCGGCGACGCGTCCGTTGCGCGTCGTCGCCTACGCGTCGAGGAGAGCCTGCCCCTTTCGACACGCCCGCACCAGAGATTTCGGTAGGTGTTGCCCTGCTCGCTTCGCTCGGTTGCTCCCTCGCTCGGCGCGAACGGACGAGCAAGCTCCGCGCTTCGCGCGGTTACTCCCTCGCTCGGCGCGAGCGGACGAGCAAGCTCCGC
>NZ_JBHVKN010000341.1:1988-2789 GCF_042798075.1 Nocardioides sp. NPDC057772 | reverse complement strand
CCCCAGAGAAGCTGCACGGTACTTCCCGGCCAGCTCCTCGGCGTCCGCGGTCGCACCCGCGACCTCGACGCCGATGCCACCCGCGGCGAGCAGGTTGGTCGCGAAGGTCGCCCGAGCGGTGTGCTGGGCGACGGTGCCGAGGGTGGCCAGGAAGACCTTCGCGGTGGCGGGGGTGTCGCGCAGCGCCTCGAAGGAGGCGCCGTAGCGCACCACCCGCTCGTTGAGCGGGTCGACCGGTCGCTCGGGGAGCGTCTCGGCGAGGTTGGGGAACTCGGTGAGGCCGGTGATCGGGCGCTTGCGGCGCGCGATCGCCTTCTCCCTCTCCGCGGAGACCGCGGCGATCCGGTCCCGGAAGGGCGAGAAGTCGTGACCCCCGGAGGTTGCTCCGGTCCACTCCTCCTCGAGCTGGATGAACGCCTCCCAGCCGGCCTCCGCCATGTCGGCGGTCAGCTTCTCGACGGCGTAGGAACCACCGGCGGGGTCCGCGACGGCCGCGACGTGGGACTCGTCGATCAGCAGGTGGGACACGTTGCGGGCGATCCGGCGCCCGAACCCGTCCGGCACTCCGTTGGCGGAGTCGAAGGGCAGCACGGTCACCGCGTCGGCCCCGCCGACACCGGCGGCGAAGGCCGCGACGGTGCCGCGCAGCATGTTCACGTAGGGGTCGTACTTCGACAGCATCGGCCGCGAGCTCACCGCGTGGATGCGCATCTCCACGCCCTCGACCCCGGAGAGCTCGAGCACGCGCGACCACAGCTGCCGGGCCGCCCGCAGCTTGGCGATGGTCGGGAACTGCTCGTC
>NZ_JBHVKN010000341.1:0-1975 GCF_042798075.1 Nocardioides sp. NPDC057772 | reverse complement strand
GCCTCGGTCAGCGCGCGCAGGTAGGCGACGCCGACCGCGATCGACCAGCCGAGCTCCTGGACGTCGGAGGCGCCGAGGTCGTGGGCGGCGGTGGCGTCGACCACGATCGCGCGTACGCCGATCCCCTGGGCCAGACGGGCCAGGTCGACCAGCTCGGCGAACGCCTCGTCGGGCGCCAGCGGCAGGTCACGCAGCAGCGCACCCATCGGGTCGGCACCCAGGTTGGTCGCGGCGTGCAGCCCGGTGCCTCGCTCGGCGATCAGCGCGAGCAGGTTCTGGGCGACCTTGACCGCGCCGATCGGTGCGTCGAGCACGATCGGCGCGAGGTCCAGGAGCACCTTGTCGAGCAGCACGTTCAGGTCGGTGGTCTCGTCGGCGGCCACCCACAGCGAGGACACCCCGCCGTCCAGGTCGACGAGGGCGGCCTCATTGGCCGCCTTCGCGTCCATGCCGGACAGGCCGGAGACGAGCGAGCGGATGTCCCAGGCGCCGGCACGCGTGGGACGCGCCACGTCGGCGAAGGACATGTCCGGCAGCCCGAGCGGGGCGATCCGGAGTCCGTCGAGAGAGGTGCGGGTCAGCTTGTCCCAGACGAGGGAGTCGGCGTCGTCGGCCGTCAGCCGACCGCTCTTACGGAGGACAGCGGCGGTCGCCGCCTCCCACTCTGCCTGGGAATGGGCATCCGCCGGCTGGGCAAGGCGCAACGAGTCGGCGCGAGCGGCGTCGTTCATGGGTCGAACCTTAGGCGGATGAAGTGGCGGTGACCACAAAGTGTGAGGTTTACAACCGGTATCCGTTCGCCGATAACCGCCGATTCCTTCCGCAGGCGTCATAGCCGGGTGACCTGTGATGACTACGCTCACCCCCGACTTCCTTCCCCCGGCCAAGAGACCTTTGTCCTCATTTCCGGAGAACCCCTCCGTAACGACGGATGCCCCGCCGAGTATCAACCCCGTGCAAGACCACGCTTACTACTCGGAGGCGTACCGTCGGTGGCTAACCGGCCGTGCCCTCAGCCCACAGACCATCAAGCTCTACACCGGAGTCCTCCGAAGGGCCTGGGAAGATCTCGGAGACCTCACTAGGGTCTCCGAGGACGACCTCGGCAAATGGATCAACTCCTACAGGGGCTCAACCCGATACACCTACGTCGCCGCGCTCATGTCGGTATTCGACTGGCTCGACATCGTCGGCCACCGCGGGGTCCACCCGCTGCGCCGGGTCGACCCACGCGAGCGGATCAAGCGTCCGCAGCGGCCTCGGTCGCGGCCGCGGCCTTTCTCTCCCGAGGAGGAGGAGCTGGTGCTGCGCTCTGCCGTCGGCCAGATTCGGATCTGGCTGCTGCTTGCGCTGCGCCAGGGCCTGCGTCGTCACGAGATCGCACAGATCCGCGGCGACGACTTCGTCGACAACCAGCTCCGCGTCGACGGCAAGGGTCAGAAGGTCGCGTGGCTGCCGGTCCACCCAGAGATCGCGGTGATCGCGCAGGAGATGCCAGTCAGTGGCTGGTGGTTCCCCTCGGCAACCAGCGGGACGGGCCACATCACGCCCGACTGGGTCGGCAACCAGGTTGGCACGCTGCTCAAGCTGAACGGGCTGTCGGGATCGATCCATCGCGGCCGGCACACGTTCGGCACCACGTTGCTGCGCAACGGGGTCAACCCGCGGGTAGTCCAGGAGCTCATGCGGCACGACAACCTGGAGACCACGATGCGCTACCTCGAGGTCATTGAGGACGAGAAGGCGAAGGCGATCAGCGGACTGGGGTCCCTGCCGTCGGCAGCCTGATCCGCGTGTGCCGCCTGATGACTTCCGGCCCTTGATCCGCCGCCCACCGATACCTTGAGATAGGAACGACAGCCCCTCCCAGTCACTAGCTGGGAGGGGCTGCGTTGTTCAGATTAGCGTCAAACGGCGGTGCAATGTGAGGGACCTAATACCTTTACCTGCCCCGGTATTTTGCAATGCAGAAACG
>NZ_JBHVKN010000340.1:0-2861 GCF_042798075.1 Nocardioides sp. NPDC057772 | reverse complement strand
CACCGACCCGGCGTCCTGCATCTACGACGCGCCGCTGACCAAGGTCATCGGCAACCAGGTCAAGGTCGAGCCGGCGCCTCTCTCGTATCCCATGCACCTACCCGCCTTACATCGGCGCACTATTGCACAGCCTTTTCGCCGGCGCCGCTAGCGCACACCGCAACCGGCCACGATGGAGGGGAGCTCCTGACAGGATGGACGCGTGACGATCTCGAGCTACGTACGTGACGGACTCACCTTCGACGTGATCGACTCGGGCCCCGCCGACGGCGATCCGGTCGTGCTCCTGCACGGTTTCCCGGAGCGGGCGACCTGCTGGCGCGAGGTGTCGCCGATCCTCCACGAAGCGGGCTTCCGCACGATCGCCCCGGACCAGCGCGGCTACTCGCCGGGTGCCCGGCCGCGTACGCGGCTCGGCTACGGAGCCGGCCAGCTGGTCGAGGACGTGGTGGCGCTGATCGACGAGATCGGCCGCCCGGTGTACCTGGCCGGTCACGACTGGGGGAGCGCGGTCGGCTGGGGCGTCGCGGCCAAGCGGCCCGACCTGGTCCGGAGCTGGACCGCGATGTCGGTGCCGCACCCGGTCCCCTTCGCGCGGTCGATGAAGGGCCCGCAGCGACGTAAGTCCGCCTACATCGCCTTCTTCAACATTCCCTTCGTCCCCGAGTTGGTCTCCGGGCGCGACGGCCGCATGGAGCGGATGATGCGGGGGAGCGGCTGGAACGACGAGGACATCGAGCGCTTCCGCGAGGAGATCGTCGACTACGGCGCGCTCCCGGGTGGCCTCGGCTGGTATCGCGCCCTCTTCCTCGCTCCGCGCGTCGGCCGGGTCTCGGTCCCGACGACCATGCTCTGGAGCGACCGCGATGTCGCCATCGGCCGCACCGCACTGGAGGGCAACGAGAACTCCGTGACCGGCACCTACGAGTTCATCGAGCTCACGGGCGTGAGCCACTGGATCCCCACCAAGGCGCCCCAGGCAGCTGCCGACGCGATCCTCTCGACCATCGCGAAGGCGGATCGGCGTGAGTGACGGTCCACGTCGGGTGGCGCGCCATGCGGTGGTGGGTGGTGTCACCGCCGCGGCCGGAGCGTTGGCGGGGATCGGGCTGATGAACATGCTGTTCTCCCCGGCGGTCACCTTCTTCGGTCGCTTCATCGAGGTGGAGGAGGCAGCCACCGGATCCGCGGTGGGCGACGCGCTCGCGGGCGGTTTCGGGGCGCTGGGGGCGGTGCTTGCTGCGGTCTTCCTGGCCGCCGTCGTGCTGTTCACCGTCGTGGTGGTGATGCCGTTGGCGACCATGGGTCTGGCACTCGGCGCATCCGGGTTCGTGCGTGCCTGGCTGGCCGTCCTGATCGCGCTGCCGCTCGCCGTGGCCGGGTTCCTCGGTATCGGTCAGCTGCTGCCGGGTTCGGTTCCGTGGTGGTTCTGGCCGGCGATCATGGCGGTCGCGGGAGCCGCATCGGTCTGGCTCGCAGCCGGAGTCCCTACTCGGTCCCCTCGGCGGTCGGAGACGTCGGCCGGGGCGCGGTGTCACGAGCCATGATCGCTTCGCCGACACCTTGGATCGCCCCACGGATCATGTCGCCGTGCGCTCCAGACGGAAGCGCCGCGGCATGCTCCTCGGCCTTGCCGATGTGTTCATCAGCCGCCGCGAAGGCGCCCAGCCGACGGAGGCCGTCGGCGATGTTGAGGTGCAAACTCGGGTAGAACCCGGCAACCTGCAGGCTCGCGTCGTGCTCCTGCGCCCGCTGGGGTTCGACCGGCGGAGTCCGGCCTGAAGGTCAAGGAGTTGAGTACGCAGGCTCATCACGTCGCGCTCCGGGGCCGCCAGACTCGTCGGATGCTCGATTTCGACCGGCCGATCCTGACACCGAGGCGCCTCCGTCGGGTGCCCTGGACTCCTGTCGCCACTGTTCTCGCGTCGGGGGTGGCACTCGTCGCGATCGGGAACCTGGTGTTCAACTGGCTCGACGTCTACCTGGTCTTCTTCGGTGACCAGCCGCAGGTGCTGCCTGCGAACGTGGCGGCGTACCGGGTCTGGGGCGCGATCGCGATCCTCGCCCTGGTGGCAGGTGTGGTGACTCACCTCCTCAACCGCCGCCGTCGAGTTCTCGGGTCGATCTGGCAGGCGCTGCTGGTCGTCGGCGGAGCCGCGATCCTCGTGCTCTGCTACATCCCCGGGGCGGTCGACCCGCCGGCGCCGGAACGCGACCAGGACGGCTACGGCGCCCCGCCCTGCTACTCCGGCGGCGACAACGACGAGTGCGTCGGAGGCTGACGCACGATGACAGGAGTGGTCGAGCGGCTAGCGGGGCGGGCTGTTCAGAACTTCCGCGACCAGCTGAGTGTCCATGTATTCGGTGATCTCGCGGATTCGGCCATCCTCGAATCGAAACACGAAGCAGTACTTGTTGTCGTAGCGCAGGCCAGCCTTCGTCGTCACGCGGCCCTCCGCCTCGACCACGATGATGTCGTCCTCGGCGACGAACCGTCTTGCTGTGTTCGTGTATGTGTCGGCAAACTGCGCCCCCAATGGTCCGAGCAGGTCGCGGCGTACGGCGTCCTTGCCGGTGAAGCTGCCCGCCCAGCTGTTGTGTCCGCTGACCGTCCAAACCACGTCGTCGCCCATGGCGGCGAGCAGTGGACGGATGTCGCCGACAGCCCAGGCGCCGAACGCCTCGCGCAGGAGCTGCTTGTTCTCGGCTGTGCTGCCCATCTCTCCTCCTGGGGAATCGAGAGACACCCTAGACCGGGCGGTGGTCTAGGTGCGTCGGGTGAAGCGGATGTCGCCGTTGGGTAGTCGTTCGTGGGTGAAGGTGGGGTCGTGGGCGCGGTGGTGGTGATGGCTGCAGAGGAG
>NZ_JBHVKN010000339.1:0-2899 GCF_042798075.1 Nocardioides sp. NPDC057772 | reverse complement strand
GTCGCGGTGACCGAGGGCGACAAGGTCGAGGCCCAGCGCCGGTTCGGGGTCTCCGTCAACGCGTACGCGGTGAACGACCTGGCCGCCGCCGTCGACGGGACGGACGAGGCCGGCGCGCCCCTCGTCTGGACGTAGCGGAGCGAGGAGCGCCAGCGACGAGCGAAGCGGAGGAAGACGAGGGTTATAGCGCCGGACTCGCGACGCGTCAGCGGCGCAAATCGCAGAGCAATCGCAATTTATTCAGGCCAGGCGTCGAAGACCTGGCCGCCGTTGGTGGTCAGGTGGTTGTGCAGCTGCTCGCCGGCAGCGGCGTCCCGGAGCGTACGAAGCACGAGGCGGCGACCGTCGGCCGGGTTGGCGCTCGGCGGGCCCGGGGTCAGGGCCATGGTCTCGCTGACCCGGTCGGTCAGCAGGCGCAGGTGGCTGCGTTCGCCGCCCGCGTAGATGACGTGGGTGTGCTCGAGCGGGGAAGCCCACAGGATGTTGCCCTCGACGACGATCAGGCGCGACTCGGTGGCCATCACCTTCATCTCGACGTCGGTCATGTTCTGGATCATGTCGGCCCCGGCGAGGATCGACTCGCCCTCGTGCAGGAAGGCGGGGAGTGCGTGCGTGAGGTTGGCCTCGATCAGCGCGGCCTCCTCGCGGGCACGCTGCTGAGCTCCCAGCTGACCGCCGTAAGCGCTGCCGACGGCGCGCTGGGCACCCGTGTTCGGGGCCTGGCCGTAGGAGCCGGTGTTGGTGCCGTACGGGCCCTGGTTGGGGTAGTAGGAGCCGGTGTTCGGGTAGGACGAGCCCGGGGGCGGATAGGACCCGGGAGTCGGAGCCACACCGTAGTTGGTGGGAGCGGGCTGACCGTAGGCGCTACCGGCGCCGTACTCGCCGCCCCAGCTGGCGTCGACGTTCAGTTGCGCGCCGGCGGCTCGAGCGGCGTAGTCGAGGGTCGGGAAGAAGTCGTGGAAGGCGTCCTTGTCCCGGATCTTCATCGTCGTCGAGTAGGACGATCCGGGCACCAGCGCCTCGATGATGAAGTCGCCCAGGCTGGGCGGCGGCGGCACACCGATGAAGGTGACCACGGCCAGGTTGACCGAGAAGACACGCTCGTGGAACTCGAACATCACCCGGCGGTCGGTCAGGAACGCGTGGCCCGACGCATTCCCCTCGTGAGGGAACTTGACCGCGACCCGAGCCCACTGGACCTCACCAGGCTGGAGCAGGGACTTCACCAGAAGCCAGTCGCGGGTCTCCGAGGCGATGGCTCGGCTGTTGGGATCATGCGCCATCCGTCGGTGGAAGTCCTCCACGGGTCGGTGGCCCACGGTGATGGACGCCGAGGCCCTTCTCATTGAGCGCATGGTCGCAAACCCTAGCCCTTCCTCCCTCTAGTGTGGACAGTTTGTACCAGCAGGGTCGCGAAGTTGTGGAATCCCCTGATGTAGATGACACCTCAACTCTGCGTGACCGCTCCAAGCACCTGCCTATTGACAGAAAACTGACAGGCCATCCGACCACCCTCTTCGGTGGGTATCCCTGACGACGGGGATCAGCGAGGGGATGGGATTGAGATGACTGTTTCGCCTGTGGCGACGGAGAGAGAGACGTCCGGCGTGCACTGGAGTGAGCTGCCGTGTGCGATCGAGGACGGTGACCTGTGGTTCGCCGCGACCAGCGCTGACGCCGACCGGGCCAAGGAGCTGTGTCGTACGTGTCCGCTGCAGCGTTCCTGCCTGCAGGGAGCGATCGCTCGCCAGGAGCCGCACGGAGTATGGGGCGGCGAGGTCTTCTACGAGGGGATCGTGGTCGCTCGCAAGCGCACCCGCGGCCGGCCGCGCAACGGCGAGCTCCACCAGCGGGACCTGGAGCGCCAGGCTCGCGCAAACCTGCGGAAAAATACGTCCGAAGCAGTTGCGTAGCTGTATCTGTCACCCGGCAGAATAGCTCCTGTGGGGATTGAGATAAGCCCAGAGCGCTTCGACGCACTCGTGGACCAGGCGCTCGACGCGATCCCGGACGAGCTGGCGGCCCAAGTGCACAACCTCGTGGTTCTCGTCGAGGAGTGGCCGCCCGAGAGCGAGCCGCAGGACACCCTCGGGCTCTACGACGGCGTGGCGCTGACCGACCGCAACGACCTCTACGGCCTCACCCTGCCCGACCGCGTCTTCATCTTCCGTCAGCCGCTCCAGCAGATGTGCGTGGACGAGGCCGACCTGGCTGCGGAGATCCGCATCACCGTCATCCACGAGATCGCCCACCACTTCGGCATCGACGACGAGAAGCTCCACGAGCTCGGGTGGGCTTGATTGTTGGCGATTGCTTCGCAATGCGCGAGCGCTTTCGCTTGACCCTCGTCTTCCTCCGCTGCGTCCAGACGAAGGGCGCTCCAGCGCTGGTGGCTCAGTGATGCATCAGGACGTAGCCGAGGCTGACCGCGGCGGTCCCGACCGCGAGCGAGCCGACGACGTTGAGGGCGGCGGACCGCCACCGGCCGTTCTCGGCCAGGCGGACGGTCTCGTAGGAGAAGGTCGAGAACGTCGTCAGTGCTCCGCAGAACCCGGTGCCGGCCAGGGTGAGCACCCACGCAGGGAGTACGCCGCCCGCGGCCGCCCCGGCCAGCACGCCGAGCAGGAGCGAGCCGACGGCGTTGACCGCCATGGTCCCCCAGGGGAAGTCCGACCCGGTCCACTGGCGGACGTAGAGGTCGGTCAGGTAGCGGGCCGGCGCCCCGATCGCGCCGCCGAGCAGCACCAGGAGCACGGTCATCGATCCTCTCCTCTGCCCGGATCCGGGACGGGGTCGGGATCGAGGTCGGGGTCGATGCCGTCGACCACCACCTGGCGACCGCTGTCGAGCACGATCACCCGGCCGAGCGTCAGCCCGAGCCAGACGGCGCCGATCCCGG
>NZ_JBHVKN010000338.1:0-2931 GCF_042798075.1 Nocardioides sp. NPDC057772 | reverse complement strand
GTTTTGGGTCAAGGAGAGCCGACTCGGCCCGATTCTGGCCGGGTTGGAATAGGGGGCGTAGGGTCTTCGTTGTGGACAGTGAACGAAGTTGAGTTGATCCGACTCAACTTGTTTGCAACACTCGGCGGCAGCAGCCGCTGGAGCGGCGCAGACGAACCAGTCTTCCGGGTTCCCCGGATCCACATACACACAGCTTCAACAAGCGGAGGTAGCAAAGATGGCACGTGCCGTCGGTATCGACCTCGGGACCACCAACTCGGTCGTCTCGGTTCTGGAGGGTGGCGAGCCCACCGTCATCGCGAATGCCGAAGGCGCCCGTACGACGCCTTCCGTGGTCGCGTTCAGCAAGTCCGGTGAGGTGCTGGTCGGCGAGGTCGCCAAGCGCCAGGCCGTGACCAACGTCGACCGGACGATCAAGTCCGTCAAGCGCCACATGGGCACCGACTGGAAGGTGACCATCGACGACAAGGACTTCACGCCGCAGCAGATCAGCGCGTTCGTCCTGCAGAAGCTGAAGCGCGACGCCGAGGCCTACCTCGGTGAGACGGTGACCGACGCGGTCATCACCGTCCCGGCCTACTTCTCCGACGCGCAGCGCCAGGCCACCAAGGAGGCCGGTGAGATCGCGGGCCTCAACGTCCAGCGCATCGTCAACGAGCCCACTGCGGCGGCGCTGGCCTACGGTCTCGACAAGGGCGACGACCAGACCATCCTCGTCTTCGACCTCGGTGGCGGCACCTTCGACGTCTCCCTGCTCGAGATCGGTGAGGGTGTCGTCGAGGTCAAGGCGACCTCCGGTGACAACCACCTCGGTGGTGACGACTGGGACAACGCGATCGTCACGTGGATGGTCGAGAAGTTCAAGAACGCCAACGGTGTGGACCTGTCCGCCGACAAGATCGCCGCGCAGCGCCTCCAGGAGGCCGCGGAGAAGGCGAAGATCGAGCTCTCCTCCAGCCAGAACACCTCGATCCACCTGCCCTACATCACCCACGGTGAGTCCGGCCCCCTCCACTTCGAGGAGACCCTGACCCGGGCGGAGTTCCAGAAGATCACCGCCGACCTGCTCGACCGCACCAAGAAGCCGTTCGAGTCGGTCCTCAAGGACGCCGGCATCGCGATCAAGGACATCGACCACGTCGTCATGGTCGGTGGTTCGACCCGTATGCCGGCCGTGACCGACCTGGTCAAGAGCCTGCTCGGTGGCAAGGAGCCCAACAAGGGCGTCAACCCCGACGAGGTCGTCGCCGTGGGTGCCGCGCTGCAGGCCGGCGTGCTGAAGGGCGAGGTCAAGGACGTCCTGCTCCTCGACGTCACCCCGCTGAGCCTCGGCATCGAGACCAAGGGCGGTGTCTTCACCACCCTGATCGAGCGCAACACCACCATCCCGACCAAGCGCTCCGAGATCTTCACCACGGCTGACGACAACCAGCCGAGCGTCGAGATCAAGGTCGCCCAGGGCGAGCGCCCGATGTGGTCGGAGAACCAGCCGCTGGGCAACTTCGAGCTCACCGGCCTCCCGCCGGCGCCGCGTGGCGTGCCGAAGATCGAGGTCACCTTCGACATCGACGCCAACGGCATCGTGCACGTCTCCGCCAAGGACCAGGCCTCGGGCCGCGAGCAGTCCATGACGATCTCCGGCGGCTCCGCGCTGTCGAAGGAAGACATCGACCGCATGGTCAAGGAGGCGGAGCAGTACGCCGAGGAGGACGCCAAGCGTCGCGAGTCCATCGAGATCCGCAACCAGGGTGACAGCCTCGTCTACACCACCGAGAAGTTCATCGCAGACTCCGGCGACAAGGTTCCGGACGACGTGAAGACCGAGGTGCAGGCCGACCTGGACGCGCTGAAGAAGGTCCTCGAGGACACCGAGGCCGACAAGGACGCCATCCAGACCGCGATCACCAAGCTCGGTGAGTCCTCGCAGAAGATGGGTGCGGCCATGTACGCCGCGGCCGAGGCCGAGCAGTCCGCTGCCGGCGGTGCCACCGGTGCGACCGGCGAGGCCGACGACGACGTCGTCGACGCCGAGATCGTCGACGAGCCCGCCGAGGGCGAAGAGGGCGACAAGAAGTGACGAAGCGCCGCCCCGGCGGGGCGGAGGAGGCCGTCGAGGAGACGACCACCGAGGCCCCGCCGCCCGAGACCGACCCTGAGACAGAGGCCGTCGAGGAGTCGACCGAGGACGCCGAGGTGGACGCTCCTGAGGGCGACGCCGCGGACTCGGACGGCTCCGACGAGGCCGGCTCCGACGGGGACGCCTCTGACGAGGCGACCGACGAGGAGGCGACCGACGAGGAGGCGACCGAGGACGAGACCTCGGACGAGGAGGACGTGATCATCGAGGACGAGAGCGAGGTGGACCTCATGGGCGACGCCGCCGACGAGGTCGACAAGCGCGTCGCCGAGCTGACCACCGACCTGCAGCGTCTCCAGGCCGAGTACGTCAACTACAAGAAGCGGGTCGACCGTGACCGCGAGCTCGTCTCGCAGAACGCGACCTACAAGGTGCTCACTCCGATCGTGGACGTGCTCGACACCATCGACCGTGCTCGCGAGCACGGCGAGGTCGAGGGCGGCTTCAAGGCCGTCGCCGACCAGCTCGAGAAGATCGTGACCAACCTGGGTCTGAAGAAGTTCGGTGAGCCGGGCGACGTCTTCGACCCCACCCGTCACGAGGCGCTCAGCCACATGGGCACCGACCCGGAGGTCGAGGAGACCTCGGTCAAGCTGGTCGCCAAGGCCGGCTACATGATCGGCGACCGGGTGGTCAGGGCCGCGCAGGTCCTGGTCGTCGACCCGGAGTGACCCGGAGTGACCCGGAGTGACAACGATGAGCGGGTCGACCGTGACCGCGAGCTCGTCTCGCAGAACGCGACCTACAAGGTGCTCACTCCGATCGTGGACGTGCTCGACACCATCGACCGTGCT
>NZ_JBHVKN010000337.1:0-2939 GCF_042798075.1 Nocardioides sp. NPDC057772 | reverse complement strand
GGACAACCCTGTGGATAAGCAATGCCGAGGCGTCACTTAGGTCGGCCGAGACGTCACGTAGATGACGTTTCGGCCGACCCAAGTGACGCCTCGGTCGACGTGGCTGACGCCTCGCTCGACGCGGGTGACCTCTCGGTCAGTCGGAAGAGCCGGAAGCGGCGGGCGCCGGGGTGGAGGTGCTCGAGGACGACGTCGCCGAAGACGTGGAGGACGTCGACGACGATGAGCCGGATCGCGAGTCGGTGCGGTAGAAGCCGGAGCCCTTGAAGACGACGCCGGCCGCGCTGAAGACCTTGCGCAGCTTGCCGCCGCACTCGGGGCACTCGGTCAGCGAGGCCTCGCTGAAGCTCTGGAACTGATCGAAGGCGTGGCCGCACTCGGTGCAGGCGTACTGGTAGGTGGGCACGTTTCTCCTAGAACAGAATCTGGCACTCGACGGGTGCGACTGCCAATATTAGCGAACGCCTAGGAGAAGCGCCGCATTCCCTCCGCGCTCGCGGCCGCACCCACGGCGCGGTCGTGCGCCTCCACGGGCACCGGAACGCCGATCTCCCACGGATAGAGAAGCGCGCAGGTAAAGGTTCCGGCAGGCACCCGGGCGAGCACGCGGTCGTAGGAGCCACCGCCCCGGCCCATCCGGTGACCCTGCCAGTCGACGGCCAGGCCCGGCACGAGCACGACGTCGGCCCCGGCGATCGCGGAGACTCCCAGCCGCTCGCCACCGGGCTCCAGCAGCCCCCGGGCCGCCCGGACCAGCTCTCCGTCGTAGACGGCCCAGTCCAGGTCGTTGTCCGGTAACAGGCACGGAAGGAGGATGCGTTTCCCGGCCGCGTCCAGCTCGTCGATAAGAGGTCCGGTGCCGGGTTCGGTGCCGATCGAGACGTAGAGCGCAACCGTCGCGGCCCTGCGTACGTCTGGAATGTCAGTGACCACCTGTGACAGCGAGCGCGCCAGCGAGCCGAGCCGGGGGAGCCCGATGCGCCCCCGGGTAGTCAACAACTGGTCGCGTAAGGCAGTCTTGCGCCCCACGAAGTCAGCGGGGGCTGGACCATCAGAACCCGGAGGGGTGTGTGAACCCGACACAACGACAGCCTAGGCTTTCCTCTATGGGTAGCCCAGGTTTGGCCAAGGCAATGGCGAAGATGCGCGATGCCGGCGTGGAAGACGTCGCCGTGCAAACATTCGCACATTACTACCGCCAGCTCGAGCACGGAGAGACCGGGATGATCCCGGAGGACACGATCGAGCCGGTCGACATCCCGTCGATCAGCGACGCCGAGGTCAGCGACGAGGAGGCCCACACCGCCATCTCCACCACCGCGGTGATCAAGCTCAACGGTGGTCTCGGCACCTCGATGGGCATGGACCGTGCGAAGTCGCTGCTGTGCGTGCGCAAGGGCCTGAGCTTCCTGGACGTGATCGCCCGCCAGATCCTGCACATGCGCGAGAAGTACGACGTACGTCTCCCGCTGCTGCTGATGAACTCCTTCCGCACCTCCGAGGACAGCCTGGCCGCGCTCGAGCGCTACCAGGACCTGCCGGTGGAGGGCCTGCCGCTGGAGTTCCTGCAGAACCGCGAGCCGCGCCTGCTCGCCGACGACCTGACCCCGGTCGAGTGGCCCAAGGACCCCGAGCTGGAGTGGTGCCCGCCGGGCCACGGCGACATCTACACCGCTCTCCTCGACACCGGCCTGCTCGACCTGCTCATCGAGCAGGGCTACGAGCGCGTCTTCGTCTCCAACTCCGACAACCTCGGCGCCGTCCCCGACGAGAAGGTCGCCGGCTGGTTCGCGAAGAGCGGAGCCCCCTTCGCCATCGAGGCCGTACGCCGCACCCCGAGCGACCGCAAGGGCGGTCACTTCGCGCGCCGCAAGTCCGACGGCCGCCTCATCCGGCGTGAGACCGCGCAGACCCGCGACGAGGACAAGGTGGCGCTGCAGGACCTCAGCCGCCACAAATACTGCTCGACCAACAACATCTGGTTCGACCTCAAGGCCCTCAAGAAGGTTCTCGACGAGCGCGACGGCATCCTCGGCCTGCCACTGATCCGCAACGAGAAGACGGTCGACCCCTCCGACCCGACGACGCCGAAGGTCATCCAGATCGAGACCGCCATGGGCGCCGCGATCGAGGTCTTCGAGGGCTCGCAGCTGATCGAGGTCGGCCGCGACCGGTTCGTGCCGGTCAAGACGACCAACGACCTGCTCGTGCTCCGCTCCGACGTCTATGACATCGGCGAGGGCTTCGTGCTCGACCAGGTCGCCGACGAGGTGCCGTTCATCGACCTGGACAGCGACTACTACAAGTACGTCGCGAACTTCGACGAGCGCTTCCCCGAAGGTGCTCCGTCGCTGCGGAAGGCGTCCTCGCTGACCGTCAACGGCGACTGGACCTTCGGCAAGGGCGTCCAGGTCATCGGCGCGGTCGAGCTCGACGGCGCCAGTGCCGAACGCGTCGCGCCGGCCACGGTCCTCTCCGACTGACGCTGGTCTCGACACGCCTTCGCCTAGCGGCTCCGGCGGCTCGACCATCGGGGACGACGACTAGGCTCGGCGTGTGACCCCCGCCGAATACCGCGAGCGAATCCTGGCCGACCTCGAGCCGATGCCGGCCTATCCGCAGCCCCTGATGGACTGCCTCGGGCTGGCCGTGGCCGAGGACATCCATGCTGAGGTCGCGCTGCCGGGCTTCGACAACTCCTCGATGGACGGCTACGCGGTCCGCTACGCCGACGTCGCGACCGCCTCGGCGGAGGCGCCGGTGCGGTTGCCGGTGCTCGGCGAGATCGGCGCCGGGCAGGCTTCGCTGCTGGCACTCCCGCCGGGCGCTGCGGCGAAGATCATGACCGGTGCTCCGCTGCCGACCGGCGCCGACACGGTCGTGCCCTACGAGTGGACCGACCGCGGCGTCGCCGAGGTCGAGATCCGACAGACGCCCGA
>NZ_JBHVKN010000336.1:0-2931 GCF_042798075.1 Nocardioides sp. NPDC057772 | reverse complement strand
GGCTTCCAGCCTTGGCCCGGGATTCTTTGTCCGGTCAACCATCGGGCGGCGCGCCTGCGTGCCGGCCGCCGCAGGATCCGACAAAGTTGCGCCGCCCCCGATGCTCCCCAGAGCTCTTCCCCAACTCTCTGGAGTTCCCCCATGCTGCGCCCGTTGGCGACCCTGCTCGCCGTTGTACTCCTCTGCTCCGGCTGTGCCGAGGTCTCGCCGCCCGACACCGCCGTCCAGGCCGGGTACGGCACCGGCAGCGGTGGGGAGGTCAGCCTTCCGCTGACCGAGGCCATCGCGAAGCTGCCGGTCGCCAAGGAGGTCACCTCCGGCTACGAGCGGGAAAAGTTCAACCACTGGGTCGACGCCGACGGCGACTGCCAGGACGCCCGCAACGAGGTGCTCCTCGAGGAGTCGAGGAAGAAGGCACGCGGCAGGTGCGAGGTGAGCCGGGGCGCCTGGCTCTCCACGTACGACGGCGTCACCCTCAAGCGCCCCGGCGGCCTCGACATCGACCACATGGTCCCGCTCAAGGAGGGCTGGGAGTCGGGCGCCGACGCGTGGAGCGACGAGGAGCGGGAGGCGTACGCCAACGACCTCGGCGACCCGCGCGCCCTCATCGCCGTGACCGCGGCGACCAACCGCAGCAAGGGCGATCAGGACCCCGCCGACTGGATGCCCGACGCCGCCAGCTACCACTGCACGTACGTCGCCGACTGGGTCGCCGTGAAGATCCGCTGGAGCCTTTTCGTCGACCGTGCGGAGAAGGCCGCGCTGAAGCGGATCGCGGCACGCTGCGACAACCCCGTGATCACCGTACGTCTCGCCCGCGCCGGGGTGCCCGAGGGCGATGCGGGCCCGAGCGACGCGCCCGGAGGCGGATCGGGCGAGGATCCCCGTTTCGAGACCTGTGCCAAGGCGACCGCGAAGGGCTACGGGCCCTACCGGAAGGGGCGCGACGCCGAGTACGACTGGTATCGCGACGGCGACAAGGACGGCACCGTCTGCGACAGCTGATTCCGCTGCACAGAATGGGTTACCTGCCCGTAACCCCTGGTGCTCCTCGACCGTTGATTGTGACGAATGTCAAAGGGAGGGGAGAAGTACGTGCGCACAACACTCATCGCGCGAGGAGCCGCAGTCGCGGCCGCAGCTGCCATGGTTGCCTTGTCAGCCGCACCCGCGAGCGCCGCGACGGTGTCGCAGGCGTCCGCGACCGCGCTGAGCCTCGAGCTCGCCGGCACCGGAGCGAGGGACACCGGCACCTATGCCGTCACCAACAACGGCTCCACCGAGTCCGCCGAAGGCACCAACGAGCCGCTCATCACCGCGCTCGGCGGACAGAACGCGATCCACGCCGGCACGCTGGCCCAGGACGCGGTGGCCACCAAGGACGCCACCTCGGCAGCCTGCTCCGGCCTCGCCGGAGACGGCGCGACCGTGGTTGCCGTGGGATCCGGCGACTGCCTCAGCGGCGGCGACAACATCTCGCTCGATGCGGCCAGCCTCGACTTCAGCGACGTCGAGCTCGTCTCGTCCGGTCTGTTCCAGGGTGTCGACCAGCAGCTGATCGCCGCGCTGAAGGAGGCGGGCCTGAGCCAGACCGCGGTCACCGACCCGCTCTCGAAGGCGCTCGAGGATCTCCTCGCGGCGATGGGTGACCCGGGTCTTCACCTCGATCTCGGTGCCGTGCAGAGCAGCTGCACCGCCGACAAGGACAAGGCCTCCGGCGACAGCAGCCTGGCGAACAGCCGGGCCTACATCACCGTCCCGACCGTCGGCGACGTCACCTTGGTCGACCTTCCGGTCGACCCCGCGGTCAACCAGAAGGTCGTCACCGACCTGACCGGTGTCACCGACGCGATCCTGGATGCTCTGCGCACCCAGTTCACCAAGGCCCTGAACGGCGCCCTGGCCCCGGCCAACGGCGGGCTCGACCAGCTTCAGACGCAGGTGCTCGACACGGCCCTCGGCCAGATCGAGTCGCAGCTCGCGCCGCTGGAGGAGAACGTCCTCGACATCACCCTCAACGCCCAGCGCACCTCGCCGGGCGCGATCACGGTGACCGCGCTCGACGCGAAGGTTCTCCCGGCGGCCCAGGAGTTCGTCGGCGGCAGCCTGGCCCACCTGACCATCGGCACCAGCAGCTGTGGCCCGAACAGCCCGATCACCAAGACGGTCACCAAGAACCCGCCGAAGGCGGCCAACCCGCCGGCCTCGGTTCCGACCGTCGTGACCGCCGGCATGGAGAGCTACGACGACGGCAGCGCCGGACGCATCGCCCTCGTCACCCTGCTGCTCCTCGCGGCCGCGGGCGCCGGCGTTGCGACGTACGTCCGTATGTTGCGGCGTGGCTGACACTCCTGCTGACTCGCCGCCGCGGATCGCCGCGGCGGCGAGCGGCCTGTGGACCGCTCTGGTCGTGCTCGCCGTGGCGATGGTGCTGGTGGGCCTGGCGTGGCCGGGTGGCAGTGCCGCGGTGGAGGTCCCGCCCGGCGCTCCGAAGCGTCTCGAGCTCCCCGGCCTCAACACGAGGGCCAAGGTCGTGCCGATCCGGCTCGACGGGGAGGTGCTCGACCCACCGCGCAACCCGCGCGAGATCGGGTGGTGGGTCGGCAGCGCGAAGCCGGGCTCGGCGCAGGGTCAGACCGTGGTCACCGGCCACACCGTGCACACCGGTGGCGGCAGCCTCAACAAGCTCGACCACATCGAGGAGGGGCAGGAGGTCGACATCGTCACCAAGGACGGGACCTTCCAGCACCAGGTCGACTCCGTCGAGGTGCTCAGCCGCAAGGAGCTGGCCGAGCAGGCCCAGCGCATCTTCGGCCAGGACCACGGCGACGGCCGGCTGGTGATCATCACCTGCACCGACTGGAACGGCTCGTCCTACGACAGCAACATCGTCGTGATGGCGCACCGGTTCAACGCGCTACCTTCGTGATG
>NZ_JBHVKN010000335.1:0-2995 GCF_042798075.1 Nocardioides sp. NPDC057772 | reverse complement strand
CGGAGGCACGGCGGAGCCAGTGACGGTCGTGCGTGACCGTCACGACGGCGCCCGGGTGGTCGTCGAGAGCGTCCTCGAGCTGCTCGACGAGCTCGGGGTCGAGGTGGTTGGTCGGCTCGTCCAACAGCAGTACGTCGCCAGGATCCGCCAGCGCCATCGCGAGGTCGAGGCGGCGACGCTGCCCGACCGAGAGCGCCCGCACCTGACGGCGCAGGTCCTCCTCGCTCAGCAGCCCGAACCGCCGCAGCCGCTCGATGGCGTCGTCGCGATGGATCCCGACAGTGCGGGCGAACACCCCGACGACCGACCCCGCTGCCGGCGCGGCCACATCCTGCCTCAGCCACGAGACCCGAACTCGGGGCGTCCTCTCGACATCCCCGGCGTCCGGGGCGATCTCGCCGGCCAGCAGCCGCAGCAGAGTGGTCTTCCCGGCGCCGTTCGGTCCGGTGACCAGCCAGCGGTCTCCGGGATGCAGCGCCCACTCGGCCATCCTCAGCCGGGCATCCGCCTCGCGACGGACGTCGTGGACGGCGAGGAGAGGCCGGCCGTCCGAAGGCGCCGCTCCCCCGAGCCCGGCGGCGAACCTGAGCGGCTCGGGCGGCGGCGCGACCGGCTCGGCACGCAGCCTGGCGACGCGCTCCTTCGCCATCCGGATCCGGCCCATCGCGCCGTGGTCACGGCTGCGCGCGCGGAAGGCGCCGTGCCCGAACCCGCCGAGCTCGAGCTTGCGTGGGATGGCGTCGAGCCGGAACGCGTTGGCGGCCACGAGGGCCTCGTTGCGGGCGAGCTCGGCCTTCCACTCCTCGTGCCGCTCGGCCTGACGTCGTCGCTCGGTCGCTCGCGCCACCAGGAAGCCGGCGTAGCCGTTGCCGTAGCGGCGCAGCCCACCGTCGCGTACCTGGACGATGTCGTCCGCGAACCGCTCGAGGAACGCCCGGTCGTGCGTGACGACCACCATCGCACCACGGTGCGCTGCCAGGCGGTCCTCGAGCCATGCCAGCGCGGACACGTCGAGGTCGTTGGTCGGCTCGTCGAGCAACAGCAGCTCGGCGTTGGCCGAGAGCGCGACGGCGAGGGCGAGACGCGCCCGCTCGCCTCCGGAGAGGCCGTCGACAGGCCGTCCCCGGTCCAGGCCGCCGAGACCGAGCTGGTCGAGCCCGGCGTCGACGCGGCGGTCGACTCCGTAGCCGTCCCGGGCCTCGTAGGCGTCGACGAGGTCACCGAGCTCCTCGAGGAGCGCGGGCTGCTCGTCCTCGCCGGCGAGGGACAGGTGTTCGGAGCAGGACCGGATGCGCGACTCCAGCGCGCGCAGGTCCGCGAGCAGGAGGTCGACGGCATCCCGCACCGTCGCCCCGTCGGGGAACCGCGGCTCCTGCGAGGCGTGCGCGATGCCGCCGGGAACGACCACGCGCGTCTCGCCGGCGACCGGCGACACGACACCAGCGAGCAGGTCGAGCAGCGTCGACTTTCCGGCACCGTTGTCACCGATCACGGCCAAGCGGTCGGCCGGGCCGACGACGAGGTCGACACGGTCGAGGACGATCCGCTCCGCGAAGCGGACCGTGGCCGAACGCAGCTCACAGACACGGTGGCTGCGTACGGAGGTGGAAGGGATGGAAGCAGACGGGAACATGAGGACTCCTCTGCGCGGCGTCGACCGCCGCGACGAGACGCATCCACCGGATGCGGGATCGGAAATGGACCTCGAGCCGCGTCGATCGGACGACGCGGTCGCTCAGGACCCACTGCGGAGAGACCTCGACGCAGCGTCCCGATCGTTTACTTCAGAGTTCCCATCGCCGACAACGGTAGCGGACCGAACGCCTGCGAGCGAACCAATTGTTCGCCTGTCCGACACGCTCGAAAGCGTTCGACAGGCGGCCCCGGACGTGACAGGTTCCGTCCATGCATCTCCGAGACGGGTCCGTCAGCGACCTCCCCGACGCCATGAGCCTCCTCGACTCCGCCGTCGCGTGGCTCGCGTCGGAGGGACGCACGGGACAGTGGGGCGCAGAGCCGTTCTCCGCCATCGAGGCGAGGGGCGAGCAGATCCGGCAGATGCTGTCCGAGCGCACCGCTCGCATCGCCGAAGAGGACGGCGTGATCGTCGGGCTCTGTGTCGTGGCCGACGAGCCACTTCCGTACGTCGATCCCGCACCGGTCCCGGAGCTCTACCTGCAGCTGCTCGTCACCGACCGGGAGCGGAGCGGGTCCGGCATCGGCAGCACCTTGGTCGACGACGCCGTCGAGATCGCCCGGCAGCGCGGGGTGAAGCAGATGCGGCTCGACTGCTACGCCGGCGACGACCAGGCGCTCATCGGTGTCTACGAGCGGTTCGGGTTCACGCTGGAGCGACGCTTCACGGTCGACACCGGGCAGGCCGAGCCCTGGCCCGGCGCCGTCCTACGGATGGAGATCTGAGCGCCGCCGACGTTTGTACACTGCGCGAAGCCGGCGCAGCGAGAGAGGCGAGTGCGATGACCGAGATCAGCGACTGGTTGGCGGCATTCGCCGAGGAACAGCGACGGCCCGAGGAAGTGGCCCGCTGGGCCGCCGCGACGGCTGACGCGATCCTGGTCGACGTCGACGTGGATCTTGCAGATCTCCGGCCGCTCCTCCTGAAAGCCGTGGAACAGCACTGGTACGCCTTCCTCGACCGGATCACGCTGCCGGACGCAGGATTCGAGCTGGTCCCGTCCGCACGCGCCATCGCCCTCGAGGTCGCCCATCGCCGCCTCGGCCTCCCGCTGATGCTCAAGATCTACCAACGGGCTCAGGAGGAGTGTTGGGACTTCGCGGTCCAGGTCGTACGGCAGGCGCCGGGCGACCTCGACCACGAGGCGCTGCTGGTCTGGTTCTGGACGAAGGCGACCGCCTGGTTCGGGTCCTCGGTCGAGCAGTCCGTGCTGATCCACCAGGCCGAGGAGACACGGATCCGTCAACGCGGGGACGCGCGCCGCTTCGAGGTGGTCTCCGAGGCACTGGCCGACCGCAG
>NZ_JBHVKN010000334.1:0-3046 GCF_042798075.1 Nocardioides sp. NPDC057772 | reverse complement strand
CCCCTTTCGGGACCGGCCCGGCTGCGTACGACTCCGGTTGTCAGCCGGCCATGCTCGGCATGTCGGTGACCTGATCGGCGGGCGGCGCCTCGATCGTCACGTCCTCACCGTGCTTGGAGAGCACCATCTCGACGGTGCCCATCTCCCCCATGCCGACCTCGGCCTTGCGGAGCAGGCCGTCGCCGTCGACCCAGATGTCCTGCTCGATCGTCTCGGGCAGGCCGGTGGCGCTGCCCGAACCGAGGGTCTCGGCGAGAGCCGCGGAGTCGACGGTGAAGCTGTAGTGCTTGGTGTCGGTGCCGTCGAGCTTCTCCTCGCCCTCGAACTTGGAGGACTTGATCGAGTTCTCCATCCCGTCGAAGAAAGCGAGCGGGTTGCTCATCGACTCCAGGCTGGTGCCGCCCATCTTGGCGAGCTGGTCGGCGGTCGCGGTCATCCACGAGTCGCCCATCATGCCCTTGATGTAGATCTTCTCGTCGACGAGGATCGTCTCGAGGTCCATGTCCATCGAGCCACCACTCATCTTCATGGTGGAGTGCTGAGCCGGCGGCTCCTTGCGGATGTCGCCCTCACCGGTCATCGAGACTGTCTGGCCGGAGACCTTGGCGTCCATCTTCGTGGTGAAGTGGGCGGTGTCGATGTCGGTGGCCTTCTTCATGACCTCGGTCATGTCCTCGGCCGATACCGAGTCACCCTCGCTGGCACCGCCGGCACCACCACCGCCACCACAGGCCACCAGGCCCGAGAGCGATACGGCCAGCACGCCCGCCGCAGCGGCACGGCGCCAAAGGCCACGTGGCCCGAGAGTACGGTTGTGCGTCATTGAGCTTCCCTTCATGTTTCCGCTCCAGCGGCGGACCGCTCCAACCTACCCTCGGAGGAGTCTCAACTCACGCGACGAAACACGTGTCGATAGGTCTGAAGCGTGACGGTCGCCGTGCCGGCCGCGAGGTCGTGCAGCCCGCGCCGGTCCGGGCGGAAGACCAGCGGAGGCACGACGAGAACGACCAAGATCTGACGAGCGATGCTCCGCAGAGGATCGAGCGGACGTACGTCCGGCTCGCCCTGGGTCACCCGCACCGTGCGCAGCCGGGTGACGAGCTTGCCGAAGGAGCCGCCGCCGAGCGTGGTGAAGACCGCCGTCTGCACGATGAAGACGACCAGGATCCACAGGTTGTCGCTCGGCCGCGGGTCGACACCGGCGAGCAGGGACCCGAACGGCAGCGCGCGCACGCCGAGGAAGACCGACGCCACCAGCGACGACGCGAGCCAGTCGACGAAGAGCGCGAGCACGCGCCGGCCCCAGCTCGCGGTCGGATAAGGCAGAGTAGGCGTCGCAGGGTTGGCGGAACTGGTCACAGCGGTAAGGGTAGGCGGCGACGTCTTGAGGGATGAGATCGGGATGGTTGCCGATCAAATCACACAACCTGTTACACGCCTGAAACATTTGCGACACTCCTGTGCAACCGTCCCTTCGTAATTTTCGGGACACGGTCGGCTCCAACAGGATCCGGCCTCGATCGCGAGAGACCTATCTGGCTCTTCCCGCCCGGGTGAGCCAAGGAGGATTGATGTTCAGCACTGACGACGAGCTCTTGAAGTTCATCTCTGACGAGGGAGTCGAGTTCGTCGACATCCGTTTCGTCGACCTGCCCGGCGTTCAGCAGCACTTCACGGTGCCGGTGTCGTCGTTCAACCTGGAGCCGATGGCCTTCGACGGTTCGTCGATCCGCGGCTTCCAGGCGATCAACGAGTCCGACATGGCGCTGTACCCGGACGTCACGACTGCGTACATCGACCCGTTCCGCACCGCGAAGACCCTCGCGCTGATGTACTTCGTGCACGACCCGATCACCGGTGAGGCCTACTCGCGCGACCCGCGCAACATCGCGCGCAAGGCGCTGGCATACCTCGCCTCGACCGGCATCGGCGACACCGCCTTCTTCGCCCCCGAGGCCGAGTTCTTCATCTTCGACAAGGTCGCCTACAACACCTCCGAGGGTGAGTCGTTCTACAAGATCGACTCGGTCGAGGCCTGGTGGAACTCCGGCGCCGACAAGAACCCCGACGGCACCGACAACCTGGGTTACAAGACCCGCTTCAAGGGCGGCTACTTCCCGGTCTCCCCGACCGACCACTTCGCCGACCTGCGCGACGTCATGGTCAAGAACCTCGAGGCCTCCGGCCTGCTCGTCGAGCGCGCCCACCACGAGGTCGGCACCGCCGGCCAGGCCGAGATCAACTACAAGTTCGACACGCTGCTCAAGGCGGCCGACGATGTCATGAAGTTCAAGTACATCGTCAAGAACACCGCCTGGCAGGCCGGCAAGACCGTCACCTTCATGCCGAAGCCCGTCTTCGGCGACAACGGCTCGGGCATGCACGTCCACCAGTCGATCTGGAACGCCGGCGAGCCGCTGTTCTACGACGAGACCGGCTACGGCGGCCTCTCCGACATGGCCCGCTGGTACATCGGCGGCATCCTGAAGCACGCCCCGTCGGTCCTGGCGTTCACCAACCCGACCGTGAACTCCTACCACCGCCTGGTGCCGGGCTTCGAGGCTCCGATCTCGCTGGTCTACTCCTCGCGCAACCGCTCCGCCGCGGTCCGCATCCCGATCACCGGCACCAACCCGAAGGCCAAGCGCGTCGAGACCCGGTTCCCGGACCCGTCCTCGAACCCCTACCTCGCCTTCTCGGCCCTCCTCCTCGCCGGCATCGACGGTATCCAGAACAAGATCGAGCCGCCCGCGCCGATCGACAAGGACATCTACGAGCTTCCGCCGGACGAGATGGCCGAGATCAACCAGGTGCCGACCTCCCTCGGTGCCGTTCTGTCGGCGCTGGAGACCGACCACGACTTCCTCACCGTGGGCGACGTCTTCACCCCCGACCTGATCGAGACCTGGATCGACTACAAGACCAACGACGAGATCCTCCCGATCCAGCTTCGCCCGCACCCGCACGAGTTCGAGCTCTACTACGACATCTGAGCAACGAGCGCTGACTGACCTGAGCCCCTCCCCCGAATCATCGGGGAGGGGCT
>NZ_JBHVKN010000333.1:0-3051 GCF_042798075.1 Nocardioides sp. NPDC057772 | reverse complement strand
GGTCGCCGGGGTCTTCAAGGTCATCGCCTGGGCGTACCTGTCCAGCCGGTTCTGCTGAGCCCTGGTCACCTCGCCGACCCTACTCAGCACCACCGGGATGTCCTTGGTGCGCTTGTGGGTGCGCATCCAGCGGAGCACCTCGAAGCCGCCCTCGGCCAGCGGAAGGTCGAGGACCACGCAGTCGACGTCGCGGTCGGCCAGGACCGCCTGGGCCTCGTCGGGGGAGGAGCCGAAGACGGTCTCGACCTCGTCGACCGACCCGAACAGGGCCTCCACGACGGCGCTGGTGCCGGGGCCGGAATCGTCGCTGCCGCTGCTGAGGACCAGCAGCAGCTGATCGGCTCTGCGGCCGGCCAGCTGCGGCTCGTCGACGGCGGGCGTCGCGGGCTGGGCGTCGACGGTCTCGGAGCTGATCCTGGGGACGTACAGGGTGAAGGAGCTGCCGTGGCCGGGCTCGCTCTTGACCTGGATCTCGCCGCCGATGAGGTGGGCGACCTCGCGGCTGATCGACAGCCCGAGACCGGTGCCGCCGAACTTGCGGCTGATGGTGCCGTCGGCCTGCTGAAAGGCCTCGAAGATGACCTTCAGCTTCTCGGGAGGGATGCCGATGCCGGTGTCGACCACCGAGAAGGCCAGCACGGCATCGGCCTGCTGCAGGCTGCGCGTCGAGAAGCGCTCGCCGGAGGCGTTGCGGATCAGCAGGCGTACGCCGCCGCTGTCGGTGAACTTCACCGCGTTGGAGAGCAGGTTGCGAAGCACCTGCTGCAGCCGGTGCTGGTCCGAGCGCAGCAGGCGGGGTACGTCGGGGTCGACGCTGACGAAGAAGTTGAGGTCCTTCTCGGCGGTCAGCGGCCGGAAGGTGGCCTCGACGTACTCCACCACCGAGGTCACGTCCACGTCGGTGACGTGGACGTCCATCTTCCCGGCCTCGACCTTGGACAGGTCGAGGATGTCGTTGATCAGCTGCAGGAGGTCGGTGCCGGCGCCGTGGATGGTGCGCGAGTATTCGACCTGGCGCGCGTTGAGGTTGCCGTCGACGTTGTCGGAGAGCAGCCGGGCCAGGATGAGCAGCGAGTTGAGCGGCGTACGCAGCTCGTGCGACATGTTGGCCAGGAACTCGGACTTGTAGCGCGAGGAGAGGGCGAGCTGCTCGGCGCGCTCCTCCAGGCCGCGCCGGGCTTCCTCGATCTCGAGGTTCTTGATCTCGATCGCCTGGTTCTGGTCGGCGAGCTGGCGCGCCTTCTCCTCGAGGGCGGCGTTGGTCTGCTGCAGCTCGACCTGCTGCCGCTCGCCCTCGTCCTGCTTGTACTGCAGCTCGGCGGCGAGGCGCTGCGACTCGACCAGCAGCTCCTCGGTGCGAGAGCTGGCCATGATCGCGTTGAGCGAGACCCCGATCGACTCGGCGAGCTGCTCGAGGAACTGCATGTGGACGGCGCTGAACGGCCGGAACGAGGCGAGCTCGACGACGCCGATCACCTTCTCCTCGAAGACCACCGGGAGCACCACGATCGAGGTCGGCGCCGCCGACCCGTGACCGGAGGAGATCCGCATGAAGCCGGCCGGGACGTCGCGCACGACGATCGGCTGGCGGTCGTAGGCGGCCTGCCCGACCAGGCCCTCGCCGAGGGCGAAGACGTCGGGGATGTCGGCGCTGGGCTGGTAGCCGTAGGAGGCGATCCGGCGCAGGACCTTGGGACCGCTCTGCTCAGGGGTCTGGTCGGTGAGGAAGATCGAGCCCTGCTGGGCGCCGACCAGCGGAGTGAGCTCGGAGACGATCAGCCGGGCCACCTCGAGCAGGTCGCGACCACCCTGCATGTGGCCGGTGAACCGGGCCAGGTTGGTCTTGAGCCAGTCCTGGTCCTCGTTGGCCTTGGTGGTCTCCCGCAGCGAGTCGATCATCTCGTTGAGGTTGTCCTTCAGCTCGGCGACCTCGCCCTCGGCGCCGACGGTGATCTGCCGGCTCAGGTCGCCCTGCGTCACCGCGGCGGAGACCTCGGCGATCGCGCGGAGCTGGGTGGTCAGCGTGCTCGCGAGCTGGTTCACGTTCTCCGTCAGCCCACGCCAGGTGCCGGAGACGTCGGCCACCTCGGCCTGGCCGCCGAGCTTGCCCTCGGTGCCGACCTCGCGGGCCACACGGGTGACCTCGTCGGCGAAGGAGGAGAGCTGGTCGACCATGGTGTTGACCGTGGACTTGAGCTCGAGGATCTCGCCCCGGGCGTCGACGGTGATCTTCTGGGTGAGGTCGCCGCGGGCCACGGCGGTGGTGACCTGGGCGATGTTGCGGACCTGGGAGGTCAGGTTGGAGGCCATCGAGTTCACCGAGTCGGTGAGGTCCTTCCAGGTGCCGGCCACGCCGCGTACGTGGGCCTGACCGCCCAGCGATCCCTCGGTGCCGACCTCACGGGCGACCCGGGTGACCTCGTCGGCGAACGTACGCAGCGTGTCGACCATCGCGTTGAGGGTGCCGGCCAGGGCGGCGACCTCGCCGCGGGCCTCGATGGAGATCTTCTGCGACAGGTCGCCCTGGGAGACCGCCTTGGCGACCTGGGCGATGCTGCGGACCTGGTTGGTCAGGTTGGAGGCCATCGAGTTCACCGAGACCGTCAGGTCGCGCCAGGTGCCGGCGACACCGGGCACCTGGGCCTGGCCGCCGAGAGCACCCTCGGTGCCGACCTCGCGGGCGACACGGGTGACCTCGTCGGCGAACGATCCGAGCTGGTCGACCATGGTGTTGATGGTCGACTTGAGCTCGAGGATCTCGCCGCGGGCGTCGACGGTGATCTTCTGGGTGAGGTCGCCGCGGGCGACGGCGGTGGTGACCTGGGCGATGTTGCGGACCTGGGCGGTCAGGTTGGAGGCCATCGAGTTCACCGAGTCGGTGAGGTCCTTCCAGGTGCCGGAGACGTCGTGGACGTCGGCCTGACCACCCAGGCGGCCCTCGGTGCCGACCTCGCGCGCGACGCGGGTGACCTCGTCGGCGAAGGAGGAGAGCTGGTCGACCATGGTGTTGACGGTGGTCTTGAGCTCGGCGAGCTCGCCGCGTACGTCGAC